>JASHTH010000138.1 GCA_030040655.1 Acidobacteriaceae bacterium
CTGATCTCTGACCTCTTGCGGTTCGTTAATGCTCGTTACTGCGCACTGAACTTCGCCACATTCGCCAGCCCGCCCAGTAACAACAGCAGCAGCGCCTTTTGCGCGTGCATGCGGTTTTCGGCCTGGTCGAAGACGATCGACTGCGGCCCGTCGATCACCGCATCGGTGACTTCGGCGTTGCGCCGCGCCGGAAGGCAATGCATGAAGACCGCGTTCGGCGCGGCTTTGCCCATCAGCGCCTCGTTCACCTGGAATGGCCGAAAGATCGGCGCGCGCTTGGTCGACTCGTGCTCCATGCCCATGCTCACGCACACGTCGGTGTAAATGGCGTCGGCGCCTTCGGCGGCCGCCTGCGGATCCTGCAGCAGGCGAATCTCGCATCCGTTGGCCTGCGCCATGTCGCGCGCCAGCGTCACGATCTCGATATCCGGCGAGTAGCCGCGCGGCGTGGCCACGGTAACGTTCGCGCCCAGTTGCGCACCGGTGAGCATCAACGAGTGGCACACGTTGTTGCCGTCGCCCACGTAGGTGAAATTCAATCCGGCCGCCGTGCCGAAATGCTCTTCGATGGTCATGAAGTCGGCCAGCGCCTGGCAGGGATGCTCGAAATCCGATAATGCATTGATCACCGGCACGCGCGAGTGAGCCGCCATCTCGGTAATCGTGTCGTGCGCGTAAGTACGGAGCACGATCACGTCGACCCACCGCTCTAGGTTGCGCGCCACGTCGGCAATCGCCTCGCGTTCACCGAGCGGCGAGCTGGTTTGATCGACGAAGATCGCATTGCCGCCCATGGTGTTGATGCCGGTTTCGAAGGCCAATCGCGTGCGCAGGCTCGCCTTCTCGAACATCAGCACCATCTGCTTGGCGTCGAGCGCATGCCGATACTCCCGCGGATTGCGCTTCACATCGTGCCCGAGCTTCATGATGGCGCGCACCTCGGCGCTGGAAAGATCGGCGACCGAGCACATATCTTCTCCAGCCATGCGCGCCGCGGCGGCAACAACATCGGCGTCTTTTTCAACAGGAATTGCGGTGCTTTCGACGGTGGCTTGGCTTCCCACTTTTTAGACCTCCTGAGTTTGGGCTGCCGGCTGCGTCGTGCTCGATGCAGCTGCATGCTCGGTGAGGATTTCGTTCAAGGCATCGATCGCGCGGTCGACATGCGCGCGCTCGAGGAGAAACGGCGGCAGGAAGCGCAACACCGTATCGCTGGTGCAGTTGATCACGATGCGGCGCTTGAGCATCTCGGCCACGGTCAATTTGGCGAGATCCGCGGAATCGAGCTCCGCCGCCAGCATCAGCCCTTTGCCTCGCACGTCGACGATCGCCTCGTGGTGCCGTGCCAGTTGGCGCAGTTGTTGTTGAAAGTGGTGGCCGACTTCCGTTGCCTGCGCGAGCAAGCCATCTTTTTCGATCGCGTCGATCACGGCGATGGCCACCGCGCATGCCAGTGGCCCTCCGCCGAACGTTGTTCCGTGCATGCCGGCATGGATCGCGCGCGCCGCTTCTTCAGTGCACACGATCGCACCGAGCGGAATGCCGCCCGCCAGCGGCTTGGCCAGCGTGGTCACGTCGGGCAGAATTCCATAATGCTGATACGCGCACCACTTGCCCGTGCGGCCCATTCCGGATTGAATTTCATCGGCGATCAACAGCGCTCCGGTGGAGCTTGCCAGCGTGCGCGCTTCCGCGAAAAACTCCTGCGTCAGCGGCCGAATTCCTCCCTCGCCTTGAATCGGCTCGACGAGAATCGCGCACACATCGCTCGAGAACTTTGCGCGCAGATCGGCGACATCGTTAAAGCGCACAAACTCAACTCCGGGCACAACCGGGCCGAACGGTTCGCGGTATTTCGCCTTCCAGGTCGTCGAAACCGATCCGAAGGTGCGGCCGTGAAAACTCTGCTCAAGCGCCAGGAAATTGGTCCCGATCTGCCTGCCTTCGCTGCGCAGCAGGCCGGCGTGTGCGCGCGCCAGCTTCAGCGCGCCTTCCCAAGCCTCCGTACCGGTGTTGGCAAAGAAGACGCGATCGAGCCCGGTTCGCTCGGTAAGCCGAACGGCGAGCTCGGCCTGCCCTTCGTGATAGAAGAGGTTCGAAGTATGTATCAGCGCCCGGCTTTGCCTCGCGATCGCTTCTGCAATCGCCGGATGCCCGTAGCCCATCGCGTTCACGCCGATACCGCTGAGCAGATCGAGGTAGCGCTCGCCGTTTTCGTCGATGAGATGCACGCCTTCGCCGCGAACAAAGAGCACTGGATTGCGCTCGTAAGTTGGCAGCAGCAGTCTCGCTTCCGCCGCGCGAATCTGTTCGAGTTTCAATGCAACCTCCATATCCGCGTTTCAGGCGAAAGATTCGACGAATTCATTTGCATTCCCTCCGGGGCTAAGGCCCCGCTCGTTATTCGGACCCTTCGGCACGACTCAAGCCACCCCGGCAAGTCGTGCCCTGTTACAAAGCTCGCCATTCGCCATGACCAGCGCTTGCCTAGGTCAAAGCCTGCTCAGGCCACCATCACTTCCGTTCCGTGCGCCACGCGTGACGTGCACAGGTCGGGGAGCGAACCGGCAGCTTCGGCAGGCAGAATGCGTACACGTTTTACTCCGTTCAACAGAGCTTCGCGGCAGGCGCCTAGCTTCGGCAGCATACCGCCGGTAATGATGGCGTTTTTGGCCATCTCGGCGATCTGGTCGATCGAAAGCCAACGCAGCACCTCACCGTCCGACCCGCGCACGCCGGGAACATCGGTGAGAAAAACCAATGCGTCGGCGCGGCAGGCGATCGCGCAAGCAGCGGCCATTTCGTCGGCATTCACGTTGTAATACTCGCCGTCGAAGCCCAGCGCCATCGACGAAATCACCGGCACGCCGTTGAACTGCCAGATGGCGTCGAGCCACCGCGTATCGCTGGCGGCGATTTCGCCCACGTAGCCGAGGTCGGGGGCGGTGCGCTTTTTGCGCGCGCGAAACAGCAGCCCGTCGCCGCCCGAAAGTCCCACCGCCGGCTGCCCCAGCGCGCCCAACGCCGCCACTAGCGATTTGTTGACGCGCCCGGCTAGGACCATCAGCGCTACGTCGCGTGTCGCGGCATCGGTCACGCGCAGCCCTTCGATGAAGCGGCTTTCAATGCCCATGGATTTGAGTGTGCGCGTCAATTGCAGGCCGCCGCCGTGCACCACGGCCACCTGGTGCCCGTCGCGCACCAGCTCGGCAATGGCGCGCATGCAGCCCTGGAAGAGCGCCGGCGTTTCCAGGCCCGCGCCGCCGAGTTTGACCACGTACTTCACTCCAATCCCTCCGCCTCGCCCCAGCCCTGCATCACATTCAGGTTCTGCACCGCCTGCGACGCCGCGCCCTTCATCAGGTTGTCGAGGCAACTCACGACCACCGCGCGCCGGCCATCGCTCGAGAGCTGAAATCCAATGTCCGCGTAGCCGCTGTGCAGCGAGTACTGAATCTGCGGCAGCACCTTGTCGTAGATGCGCACCATGGGGCTCCGGCGGAAAAAGTCCCGATACGCTTTGCCGATCTGTTCCCGGGTTTGCGCTTCGCTGAACTTCACGTAGATCGTCGAGAGAATCCCTCGCGGAATGGGCAGCAGATGCGGAGTGAACACGACGTCCTCCGCCTTCAGGCCGATCTGCTCCAGCAGCTCGCCGGTGTGACGGTGCGTGAAGACCGCGTAGGCGGAGAGATTGTCGGCCGCGTGCATGAAGTGGGTCTTCGCCGTGGGCGCTTTTCCCGCTCCGCTCACCCCGCTCTTGGCGTCGCACACAATGCCGTGGCCGAGATCGATCAGCTCCGCGTCGACCAGCGGCTTCAAAGCGAGAATGATCGAGGTCGCGTAGCATCCCGGATTGGCTACCAGCCGCGCGACGGCAATGCGCTCGCGGTGCAGCTCCGGCATGCCATAAACCGCCTGCGTCTGTGTGGCCCGCGCTGATTCCGAGCCATCGTCTTCAAAGCCGTAGATGGCGCGGTTGGCGGGCTCCTGCAGCCTCCACGCGCCGCTCAGGTCGATGACGCGAATGCCGCGACCAAGCGCCTCGGGAACCCATACGCGCGACTGCTCGTGCGGCGTGGCGAGGAACAGAACCTCGACGCCGCGCTCCTTGAGCAGCTCCCACGAAAACAGCTGCAGGTGCAGCTTCGCGGTTCCATTGTTGTTGGCGAGCTCGGGATGAATCTCGCCCAGCGGAATTCCGCCGCGCGCCTTGTCCTTTTCGTCGATTCGGCCGGCAAAGACCGGCGGCGTCGACTTCAAGCGCGGGTGACGCAGCAGCAGCCGGGCGAGCTCCGCGCCGGCGTACCCGGTCACTCCGACCACTGCGGTTTGTGCCGTGACCGTCATGATTCAAGAATCTTCTTCAATCGGGATTCCACTTCTCCGGCCCTGCGCGAGTCGGGGCAGATCACCAGCACGGTATCGTCGCCGGCGACGGTACCCACCACGTCCGGCCACTCCTCGTGGTCCAGGGCCGCGGCTACGGGCTGGGCTCCGCCCATCACGGTGCGCACAATCACTTGATTCATGGCATGATTCACGCGCAGGCCGAAGCTGGCCATCACCTCGGCCATCGAGGGAGGGCCGTCGTCTTCGCCTGTCTCAGCCGCCGGCGTATGACCGTTCAGTGAGGGAAGGGAATAGCCGCCAGGCCCTTTATAAAGCCGCAACTCGTGAATATCGCGAGAAAGCGTGGCCTGGGTGACGGCGAAGCCGCGCCGGCGCAGCTTGCGCCGGAGCTCGTCCTGGTTGGTCACCCGCGAGCCGACCAGCAGCTCGCGAATCGCGTTGTGCCGTTGCAGCTTCATTGCATTTCAAGAAAAAGCGCAGCTCCGGCGAGGAGACCGCGCATGAATAAATATACAACAGATCTGAATAAGTATGCAAGACAGTTTCAAAGGAGTTGCAGCCAGAAGGACAACCGCGGATGCTTCGGCTCCGTCCCGCTGCGCGGGACTTCACTCAGGATGACAAGCGGACCTTATTGATGCAGCGATCAATAAAGCCACCTTCCCATTCGCTGGGTTTGCAGCACGGCTGAAGCCGTGCCCTTTCAAAGCTACGATATGCCTAGAGATTCCGGGGTCAAACCGCCGGCACTTTCCTTCGCCGCTTCTCCTCGTACATGGCCTTGTCTGCGGCGGCGAGCAGCTCTTTCAGAGTCTCGTTCCCGTTGTCCGCGGCGGTAACGTAGCCGATGCTCAGGCTCAGGGGCATGGGCGCGGCGGTCGAAGCATTCTTCGCGGCGCAGGCGGTCTCCAGCCGTTGCGCGGCAATGGAGACGGCGACGGAGCTGAAGTATCCGACCACGACGAATTCGTCGCCCCCGATGCGGGCCATCACGTCGCTCTCGCGGAACGTCGCCTTGAGAAGCTGGCCGGTCTCGGCGAGAAACGACGATCCCATGGCGTGCCCATGCGCGTCGTTGACTTGTTTCAGATTATCCAGGTCGATATAGAGAACGGAGAAAGGAAGCTGCGAGCGCCGCGCCAGGCGAAGCGCCTGCTCGGCGAGGAGCAAGAATCCGCGCGAATTGTAAAGGCCGGTCAGCTCGTCGCGCAAAGAGAGATTGCGAATCTCGGTCTCCATGGAATGGATGTACCAGGCCAGAACCACCAGAAGCACGCCCGCCGCCATGATGGTGATTGAGGCGAGGATGGCTGTGGAGTGGGCGGGAATGAACCGCGACCGGATCAAGCGCGCCCGCAGGGCCTCGCGCGCGATGGGCACGATGAGGACCAGGGGCGCCAGGGCCCTTGCGATCCTGCCGCCGATGCCGTGACCGAGAAAAATGGAGAAGACGCCGTCCTCGGCGCGGGAGAACGCGCAAGCGAACATCAGCAGCGCCATGCAGATCACGGTTTCAAGCGATGCCGGCGTCGGCGCGCCGAGGCCAAAGATCCGGACCGTGCCAAAAATGTACTCCGATGCGGAGACGACGACGAGAAAACAAAGGAAAAAGACCAGCAGATCGGCGGCATAATGCGCCAGGGGCTGCCGCGAACGGATCAAAACCACAGCCAGCCCGAGAACGATGTACCGCCCCGCAGCTTGAGACGTCATGCTCGCCACTGGCTCGCTGCAACGGAGCGGGAGCAGCGCCGCAATATCGACAGGCAAGCTGAACCACTGCCAAAGCAGGATCGCTGCCGCCATCAGCGTCGCTGCGGCGGCGCAAGCCGGCGCCAGACGGCGAATCCACGGCGAATTTCGTCGACCGGGAAGCCAGAGACCGATGGCGCATAGCAGCGCGGCGAGAGCGGAATCGGCTTTCATCAGATGCCGGCCCGGGGGAATGGAACACGCTAGTCCGGGGATCAGCCACGCGAAAAGATTGAGCAGGGCAATCAGGGTCGCCGCGCTCAAACAGACGCGCCTGGCCGAATGCATCCGCTCGACAAGGATCGGATCGGCTTCGACGGCGGGCAGAGACAGCGCAGATTTCGGCATCGTTGAACAGCGTCATCCGCAAGCCAGGCTTCTTCGCAATCGAATGTCCGATGCGCCGTCGCTCCCTCTCGTTCCTCGCAGCAACCGCAATGCCCTTGCCGGGCCGCGCTTGCGTCAGGGAACAGCGACCGGCACACCCTCTCGAACTTGCGAGTGGCTTCGGTTAAGTTTGTCCAGTTTACAGGGCTGGTGAACGATGCGAAAGAGTTTTGCGCAGGGGAGGGGTAACTTAACGGGTTGCCTTGGGCGCGGCATGAGGAATCGGCTCGCGATCCTGAAGATCCTGATCCCTTGCCTCGTCGGCTCGGGCCAGCATTTCTTCCAGCGATTCGTGACGTGGATCTTTCGCGCTCACGCAACCAATGCTGAAGTGAAGGGCGCACACGCGCCCCGGATTGGAGTTGCGGTAATTCACGGCCTCCTGCATGCGCAGGCGCATGGTGGCAATGGCGTTTTCGCTGAAGTGGCCGGCCACGGCGAAGTGGGCCGGGTCGACACGCCCGATCACATCCGTCGCCCGGAAAGAGGCTTTCAGCAGCTCGGCCGTCTCCACCAGCAGCTGCGAGGCGGTCTCGTTGCCGTGCGTTCGCGCAATCTGGGGGAGATTCTCCACGTCGATGAACATGACCGAGAAAGGCAGCCCCGAACGTCGCGCCTGGCGCAGCGCCTGCCAGCCAACCGCGTAAAATCCCCGCCGGCCATAGAGCCCGGTCAACTCGTCGTTGAGCGACAGGTCGCGCACCTTTTTCTCCAGGCGGTTGATCTTCCAGGCCATGTAGAGCATGATGGCGAAGCTCAGCCCTGCGGTGATGAAGGCCGCGCTGATGCTGACGTATTCCGTGCGGATCAGCCCCTCCTTGACCGCGTGCACCATCGCCGTTTGCGGCAAAAATGGAACGAGCAGAACCAATGGCGCCACGATGCGCGCAATGCGGCTGCCGCTTCCCGCACCCAGAAAGGTAACGAAAGCACCCACTTCCGCCCTGCGCATGAAGGCCACGAATGCCAACAAGGAAACCGACAGTAAGGTGGGGAGCGAATCGCGCACATTCCCCGCCGGCCCGGAAAACTCCTGAAGCATGTAGAGGGAGATCATCACCAGGACCAGCAGGCAGAACGCGGCCATAAACAGATCGGCCAGGTGGGAGGCAGGCCCTCGCCGGGCGCGGATGAGCATCACGCCGTCGGCAAGCACGGCGAAGGCTGCCGCGATCAGGGCCGGCATTCTTCCCGTCGTGTTCAACGCCGGCGTGGTGGCGGCGAAGAGGTCGATTCCGGTGGAGATACCGAACAAATCCCTGACCAGGACGGCGACCGACAGGATGGCCAGCAGCAGCGCCAGCATGAAGCCGATCTGCTTGAGCCAGGCAGGATGACGGGAACGCGACAACTCCAGCGAGCCGGCGCCAAGCAGCACGGCGACGGCGATTTGCGGCGTCAGCATGGCCCAATCGGCCGGGATGAGCCGGCCGAGCATCGGCGACAGCCATCCGCCCAGGGCCCCCAGAGCCAGCATGGCCGCTACCGCAAGGTAGCCCTGTTCGATCAGGGACAGCTTGCGCAGCAGGGCCGGGTCGGGTTCGCTCAGCGGCAAGGCAGGATTGCGCATAGACGTGGGGGATTCCTGAAAGAGGAGGCTCCCTTACTTCAGATATCGGGCGCTTCGCACTCGATATTATCTCTTTCACCGGGCCTTTGTGAGCCTCAAAGGTAACCGGGAAGCAAACAAGTCGACCCAATTTGCGCTTTTGCGGCGGGCTTGGCTGGCCTGGCGGGCGTGCCGTCTTGGAATCTCCGCGAAGGCGGCAGGCCTTCCCTTGAGCCGCGCTGATACACTCTCGGAAGGCTGCCCCAGGCATTGTTTCGATCTCCATGACACCCAACGCTCCGCTCACAACCTTGAATGAACTCTTCAACCGCGTCTCGACGGCGGCTAATCCGCGCGCCATGCTCTGGCAGGATGAGTTCGGCCAGTGGCAGCCCATCTCGTCCGACCAGATTTATCAGCGCGTGAGGGCTCTGGCCAAAGCGTTTCAAGCTTGGGGCGTGCAAAAGGGCGACCGCATCGCCCTGGTTAGCGAAAACCGCTGGGAATGGGCCATCACCGACTTTGCCACGCTGGCCGTCGGCGCCGTCGATGTGCCGATCTACCCGACCCTGACCGGCGAGCAGGTGGCCGCGCTGATGCGCGACGCAAGCTGCCGCATGGCCGTGGTCTCCACGCGCCAGCAGTTCGAGAAGCTGAATGCCGTGCGCGGGCAGACCGACCTCGAGCGCATCTTGCTCATGGATGCCGGCGAACCGCCCGAGGGGGCCGCCTCGTTCAGCGAAGTTCTGGCCGGCGCCGATGAGCGCATCGGCTGGCAGGACGCGGCATTCGACCGGCTGGTGCAATCGGTCGCTCCCGACGATCTGGCCACGCTCATCTACACCTCCGGCACGACCGGAGAACCCAAGGGTGTCGCGCTCACCCATGGCAACATCGCCTCGAACCAGACCTTCGCCACCGCCGAATTCGGCTTCGGCCCGCGCGACGCCTGCATCTCCTTTCTGCCCCTCTCGCACATCACCGCGCGGGCGCTCGACTACGCGATGTTTTTTTACGGCGCACAGGTCGCCTATTGCTCGCATTTCGACAAGCTGCCCGAGGCCATGCGCCAGGTGCGGCCCACCGTCTTCGTGGGAGTGCCGCGTGTCTATGAGAAAATTCGCCAGGCCGTAGAGCAGAAATCGTCGGTCTCGCCGATCAAAAAGCGCATCCTGCGCTGGGCCGTGCAAACCGGCTTCCGTCACCGCGATGCCGTCTATGACGGGCAGCGTCCCCAGTCCATGGCCTGGAAGATGGCCGACAAGCTCGTCTATTCCAAGGTCGCCGAAGCCTTCGGCGGCCGCGTGACCACGTTCATTTCCGGGGGCGCGCCGCTGGGCATCGACACAGCGCAGTGGTTTGCTTCGGTGGGCATTCCCCTCTATGAAGGCTACGGCCTCACCGAAACCTCGCCGGTGATCGCCGTCAACTCCCCCGTGCGGCATCGCATGGGCTCAGTAGGCCGCCCGCTGCCCAACGTGAGCTGCAAGCTCGCCGAAGACGGCGAATTGCTGGTGCGCGGCCCGTCGATCTTCCAGGGCTACTGGCAAAAGCCTGAGGCCAACACCGAATGCTTCGATGCGGAGGGCTGGTTCTGTACGGGAGACATCGCCCACATCGATGCCGACGGGTTCCTCTACATCACCGACCGCAAGAAAGAGCTGCTGAAAACTTCGGGTGGCAAGCTGGTGGCGCCGCAGCCGATCGAAAACAAGCTCAAGACCAATGTGTTTGTGGCGCAGGTGGCTCTTGTCGGCGACCGCCACAAGTTCATCTCGGCGCTGATCGCGCCCAACTTCGCCGCTCTCGAAGAGTGGGCGCGTCACCGCGGCGTGGAAGCCCAGTCGCGCGAAGATCTGGTCGCCGACACCCGCGTCGTTGCCCACTACGGCGAATTGGTGCGCGAGGTCAACGCCGGCCTGGCCAACTTCGAGACGATCAAGCGTTTTCGCATCGTGGCCGAGGAATGGACTCTCGAAAACGGCCACCTGACGCCGTCGATGAAACTCAAGCGCCGCGAGATCACGACGCGCTATGCGGAGCTGATCGCCGCGCTCTACGAGGACGAAGCAACGGCGCGCGCCGAATAGCTCTGTTTCTCCATCTTCGGGCGACAAAATCCGCAAACCGGGATCAATTCTCAAATAATTTGTCGCGGGATTCGATTCCCGTACTGAAATCGGTCGTGCGTGTGTTTCGCCGAGCGCAAACCAAGTCGCGAGT
>JASHTH010000139.1 GCA_030040655.1 Acidobacteriaceae bacterium
GTCTCGTGCTCCTGGCCCTGGGTTGGCCGCATTCCATATTGCGTCGTCGTGCTGCCTTCGACCGTATAGTTGCTGTGCAGTTCGACCAGCAGCGTACCGGGCGACTGGGTTTCAGAGGGATACACCTGAATCTCGTAGTTGCTCTGCGCGTGCAATCGACCTGCGGCATGGAGCACGAATAGCAGCAACGGAAATGCGAGGGGACGAATCGCTGAACGCAAACCTGCCATCTCCTCTGGAGTTGGATGTCAGGCATACTCGAAAAGCATCATGAAACCTGAGTCCATGTGGTCCTGCTGGTGGCAATGAAAGAGCGTCTGGCCGGGATTGTCCGCGGTGAATACCACCTCGCTCCGGCTATGCGCAGGCAAAAGAACAACGTCCTTGAGAATCCCTGCTGTGTTTTTGCCGTTGAGATTTCTCAGCTCAAAAGAGTGCCGATGCAGATGGACCGGATGCATGTCGTTGCTCTGGTTGTCGAACAGAAGACGATATCGCGCTCCCTGCCGGAGCCGAACCTGTGCCGACTTCGGCCACGACAGGCCATTGATCGTCCAATGATCGAAGTCGCCGTAGCCTTCGAATTTGGGTTTGAAGACCAGCGGGATGCGCTCTTCGTCGTCGCCCGGCACGCTGATGGTGGCAGCGCCGAAACGTTCATAGCGGAAATCCGTGCTCGCCGGATCGACCCATCTCGGAGCGCCGCTGCGGCCGGCATATTCCACCACAATGCCCATGCCCGCCCGACGCATCTCCTCATTCGCTTCTCCCAGAATCCAGACGCCCGGCTGCTTCATTTCTACGATCGCATCGACGCGCTCAGCGGGTCCCATGGTGATCGTCTCCACCGATGACGGCGAAGGCACAGGATTGCCGTCGAGCGCAGCGATCAGAAATCGATGGCTGGCCAGCGCGAGCGTATGAGCAAGTGTGGCGCTCGCGTTCAAGATGCGGAAGAGCACGCGCTGGCCTTCGCGAACGCGAACGGGCTCGCCGAAGCCGAGCATGCGGTCGTTGATGGTCGCATGGTTGTACCTCACTTCCTGATAGCCGTCCCCGCTGCCCTCGATGTATCCGTTCCATTCATGAAGAGCGAGGAAAATCTCCTGGTCGTAAGGCGCGGGATTGGCCGCCGGGTCGATCATGAGGAATCCGAATTCGCCGCTGTAAGTCGCGCGATTGAGATTGTGCCCCGCGGCCGTGTGCGAGTGGTACCAGCGAAAGCCCGCCGGTCGAGCCTCCCACGTGTATCGCTGCCGGCCGCCATGAGGTGCGATCAGAGGAGAACCTTCTTCTTCGGCTCCGTCCTGCTCGGCAGGAATCTTCAGGCCATGCCAGTGAACGATATCGGGCACGCCGGTCTCGTTCACCACATCGATGACCACCCGGCTGCCCTCGCGAACACGGATCAAATCGCCGGGTATGCGGCCGTTAAAAGCCGTCGTCTTGATAGTCCTTCCGGGAGCGATTTCAAGACGGATGGGCGCGATGCGGATCGTATAGTCGGCCGGCGGGCGCGCTTGCGCCGCCAGCGAGAGACGCGGGCTGAGGGAGAACGCCCCTGCCACCGCGCCGGACCCGCGAAGAAGAAAGTCTCTGCGATTCACGAGCACTCATCATGATTGCCAAGGATGATTTGGCGGGTCAAGTCGCGAAAAGATGCGATTCTAGTGGGCAGTGCAGGGCTCGAACCTGCGACCTCCTGCTTGTAAGTTGCGCGAGCTCGTTTTTGAACCGTTTTCTGTGGTCTACTACTGCGTTGAATTCGCCAATGAATATGACGGCTTGAGAGCGCTTTTCAGTTTGAACCGGGACGCGCCAATTACTGGCGGCCCTCCTTGGTATTTTCCCCGGTATGAATTGACAGGGAGAATTGCACAGGCGGATAGCCGCCGAGGCGTCCGCAAGATCACCCCAACGTGGGCTACGCAATGAGGGACAGACTCCAAGCGACCTGACGACAAGCCTATGATTTCGGCTCCGGCGTTATAGCCGTGAAAGTGGGTCCTGCACGATTTTGCATCGTTTGTGGTGCTTTGCAAGTATTTGCATAAATCATTGATTCTGGGAATGGATATGACCGACTCTTTGCGGATGATCTTACCGCAGTTTTGCTGGCTTTAGTTCCCGCTTAGTTCCCGCTTAGTCCCCACAGCGTCCCCGGGATACGGCTTGGAACCGCGAACGCCGCTGCCGAGTACGCGAGCAGCGGAAGAAGATGCTCCACTGGTCGGCTGAAGAGTAGGCCGGGTGCGGGGCATTCGAGCCGCTTGGGAATCGTCAGAAGAGCGGGGACCGGTTCTATGCCGTTCAAGTCCAGGACGAGCCGCTGAAGAGTGTAACTCTCATGCTCTTCTGTGCGCACGATCTGTGGCGGCGCCGGTTCATGCTGCCATGGGAGATCGCCCAGCAGCCCCCAGAGGTCCTCGCGCCGCCACTTTTGATACCCCGAAAATGCGTTGTCGGTTTCGGACACAGCCATTGAATCGCCACCGGTAGGATTTAACCCTGATCCAATGCCGCTGGTCAAAAGCGCGGTTCGAGAGACAAATTGACGCCGGGTGGTTTTCCTTCTGAGATTGTCATCGCTGCCTATGTTCTCCCGTCTGCTTGGATCGCTTGCCTGCAAACGCGGATTTAGGGTGGGGACTCGATGGTTGCGCGATGCGAGCCTCGACCCAAATCATAAAACCGAAGAGCGCCAGGGCCGCGAGGGATTACCATGGTGCCACGCGCGACAACGCACTCCAGGAGACTTCCCTTGAAAACCACTGTGGGATTCCTCGTTCTCTGCCTCGTTCCGATTTCAGCCTCTGCGCAGACGGGCTCGACCGGAACCAGCGGTTCCCAGATCTCCGACGCCGATCTTGACCCTACGCGGAATATTGCATCCCCAGAGCTCGAGTCAGGCACGCATCGGCCGCTTCCCGAGCAGTACATCTGGACGCGTGAGGATGCAATATCGGAGAAGCCGAACATCAATGGGAGCTGGACTTCAGAGGGAAACACTCATCTCGATCCGCATTATTTCCGCCGGTCGTTCACGCTAAGTACGGTTCCGTACGCCGCGACGATGTATGTTGCGGGGCCCGGAGCGGCGACTGTGTATCTGAACGGAAAACGCGTGGCCCATTACCAAAACTCCATGGAGGTCAATATCGGTGCACGCGTCGTGGCGATCGATGTCAGCGGAGGGCTGAAGAGAGGCGAGAACCTGGTGGCCATCGAGGCGATCCGGGGGCCGGAGGTCGGCTCAAGCGGAAACAGCCGGCGCGAGGTGCAACTGACGGCAGGACGTGTGATGGCAGTGAAGATTGTCCCCGCGGCACCGGGGATGAACGAAACGCCGCTGCTGATCAGTGACGCGCAATGGAAAACGGCGGAGAAAGCGGGCAGCGGTTGGGAGGGCCCCGGCTTCGACGACAGCGGCTGGGAAGCAGCGGACAGCCTGGGTGGGATCGAGAGTTCGATGGAGTTCTATCAATGGAACGGCGACGGAGGCATGTACGCGTGGCCGGGATATGACGGCATTTCGCCCTTCCTGGCTCGCTTCGAGCTTGCGCCGGTGGCTCTTCTCCATATGTATTCGGGGGCGGGGACGCTCGAAAATACGGAATCGCTAATCACGCCGAACCGTGCTGCTGAGTTTGCCGTGAGCGCGGGGACGGGTCACGTCCTGCCTGCCACAGAGCCGCAGATCATGCTGGACTTTGGCCGCGAGGTCAACGGCAGGGTGGAGTTCGAATCCGATTCTGACCAGGCGGCCGATGTGAACCTGCGCTACGGCGAGTCGGAGGCCGAAGCCCTGAATGAGCCGTATCTCGGGAACACTCCCGTGCATGTGGCGCCGCACGCGACCGCGTACGGCCCGAAAGGCGCTTTCCGCTACGCGCTGCTGCAGTTTGAGCGCGGCACGAATGTCCGCTTCCGTTCCATCCGCCTGGACGGCATCTACTACCCGGTGAAGTACCAGGGCTTCTTCCGCTCGTCGGATGAAAAGCTGAACCGGATGTGGATGGTGGGCGCCTACACCGCGCACCTCTGCATGCAAGACGACGTGTGGGACGCACCGAAGCGCGATCGCGGGCGCTGGATGGGCGACCTGGACGTGAGCGGGCGCACCATTGAGGACGTGTTTGACGACCACTTCCTGATGGAGGAAACGCTGGACCGGCTGATTGGCGAGGGGCCGATCACGCACCATGTGGATGGCATTGCGGGGTATTCGGCGTTCTGGATTACCGGCGAAACGGAGTATTACAGGCACACCGGCTCGCGCCGGCATCTTGAGAGCGTCCACGAGCGGCTGATCCAACTGATGCATTACATGGAAACAGAGCTGGACGATCGCAAGCTGTACTCGAACACCAGCAAGTCGTTTCCGTTCGTCGACTGGTCTCCGGAGCTCGAAGCGGATACGCCGGAGTTGCGGAGGGCGACGCAGCTTGAGTATTACGACGGCTTCCGCGACGGCATCTACCTGTTGCGCGAGTTGGGCGACACCGAGAATGCCGATCTCTTTGAGAAGAGCGCCGGCGAGTTGAAGGCGGCGGCACAGAAATACCTTCTGGACTCATCGGGCTCGTTTGGGACGCGATGGCAGACCAATGCGTATGCGGTGCTGTCAGATGTTGCGGGACCGGCGCAGTACGACGCCATCTGGCGCAACTCGCTCTCGACCGTCGGGCACATCAAATACAATGCGCTGATCATCACGCCGTATTACAACTATTACGTGATCAGCGCCATGGCAAAGATGGGCCATCGCGCGGAGGCCCTCGACTGGATCCGGCAATACTGGGGCGGAATGATCGATGAAGGCGCCACCAGTTTTTGGGAAGGCTACGACCCGGCGTGGTACAAACAGGATTTCCACGCCGCGCTGCAGGCCGACGATTCGAGTGGCTATCAGGCGAGCTTGGCGCATGGATGGTCGAGCGGGGTCACTCCCTGGCTGATGGAGCAAATTCTCGGCATTCAGCCGCGCGGCCCGGGATTCAGCGATGTCGATATTCGTCCCGACCTGATCGATCTGGGTTGGGTTCAAGGTGGCGAGCCTACGCCGCGAGGAATGCTGAAGGTGGAGATAAGGAAGGAGAATGGCTATAAGACCACGGTTGATTTGCCCCCTGGGACGATCGCGCGCATATCCTTGCCGGTTTCCACGGCCGGCGCGCCGGTCACGGTAAACGGCGAAAAGCAAAATGGTGAGACCACGGAAAACGGAAGCCGAGTCATTATTGTTTTGAAGACCGCCGGGCATTTCGAATTGCTGAGCCATTGAGCCGGATGGGAACGCGGTTCAGGCGGCACGAACGCCACAATTGGTTCCAGCTCTCAGAAAAGTGACAATAGAAATACATCTTCATATTGTCATTGACCTAGTAGATCGCCGGTCATTGCCCTCGTCAGCCTAAGTTCCCATCTTGAACGGAGTCGGCAGGTTTGGTGTTCGCGGATCAGCGACCGTTCGCACCCTGCAGGGGGGTTCTGTGGATTTCGAAAGCCAGTGCCTTCGCTGGGGCAAGCACAAAACCGCCGCGGGAACCGGCCGAGTCGTCCCTCCCATCCAGCGCGCTCTTGCTGCTCTACGCTTCTGGTCGACACACTTCCCAGATCGCAAGCCGGAGGATTACGTGTTCCCGGCCGAGCGGTACGGCGCCGGCGGAGACGCGTTCGAAGCGAAGGCGTACCACGTCGATCCCACAAAGCCCATCGGGAACATCAAGGAAGCCTGGGAGGCCGCCCGGCTGCACGCGGCGAAGATCCTGCGCGGCGAAGCCTCCCCATCGGAAGACAGCGCTTCACAGGCCAGAGGAAAGGCAGGAAAGGTCGCTCCTCTCACGTGTCGGTTCCACGACTTCCGCCATACGGCCGTTAGCTGGATGCTCAATGCTGGCGTTCCGCTGGCCAAGATGGCAAAGATTGTCGGATCGAGCGGCGCGGCGTTCGGTACCCGTCATCGAATGGCTCTGACCTTCGCGACAATGGCCGTGATGTCGTCGTGCTGCTCTTGAGAGCTGAATTGCCGAACTCCATCCACGATTGCAGTCAACATGGCCTGGCACGGCAATTCCCGATGTCGCCGTAACGATTCAATCAGGCGCCGCTCGCCAAATTCTTCTTTCTGCTCGTTACCGGCTTCGGTGATGCCGTCGGTGTAAAGCGCGAGCACATCGCCGGGACGGAGCTCCTGCTCCCGCATGGAACAACTCCAATCTGGGAACAGCCCTAGCAGCGTGCTGGTCGATTCAAGCCGCTCCACGCTCCCGCTTCCTCTCAGCAGCAGGCCTGACAAATGCCCGCAGTTGGCGTAGCGCATTCGCCGCGTCGCATCGTCGTACTCTGCGAACAATAGCGATGCGAAGGCATTGTCGCCCGTGTTGTCATAGAAGACGCGGTTCACAGAACTGAGCCATGCCTCAGGCTGATCGAACGCCGATGCCGACTGGCTCCGCAGGATGGCCTGCAAATTCGCCATCAGCAGAGCTGCGGCGATCCCCTTGCCGGAAACATCGCCGATGATCAGCCCTAGCCGCTGCGGCCCGAGATTCAGGAAATCGAAGTAATCCCCTCCCACCTGCCGCGCCTGCAAACACATACCTGCGTACTCCACGGTCTTCATTTCCGGTTGAATCTGCGGAAACAACCGTGCCTGAACTTGCTTGGCTATCGCCAGCTCCTGGGCGACTCGGCGTTCGGCTTCGAGTTTTTCCGCCTCGGCCTGCCTGCGTAGCTCCAGGCTTTGCCTCACCTCGTCAAAGCCCTCGAGTCCAAACTGGTTCCCATCGGGATCTTCGAATCGCGCAAAAGTCCCGCCCCACCTCGGGTTCTCCGGCGCTGAAAGGAATCGGACCCCTCGCTGGCTCCATTCTCTGTACTTGGCCTCGACATCTTCGGTCATGAAAAGTACCCAGCGGTTGCCGCCAATCAGCTTGTACTCGGGTCGGTCGAGGGTGGCCGCAACCAGCGTAAGATTCGCGCTGCCGTCGGGAGGCGCCACTTCAATCCAGCGTTCACCAGACGGCAGGCGACGGTCTGCGATCAGTTCAAAGCCCAATCGGTCCACGTAGAATCGCGCGCTGACTTCCAGGTCGCGGACGAAAACTATGACGTCCTGGATGCACAGATAGGGTCCGTCGCGCCCCGGGCGAAGCACGCTTCGGTTCGTCCACGAAAGAGAGGCGTCGCTGGCCATCGGCGTGATTATAGTAGGGTCCTTGGTATTTTCCCCCGGTATGAATTGACGGTGAGAATTGCACTGGCCGGATGGCCGCCATGGTGTC
>JASHTH010000140.1 GCA_030040655.1 Acidobacteriaceae bacterium
AGCTCGCCGATGCCGCGTTCGGGTCAATCCTATCCACGAAAGACGCATTGGGCGCGCCTTAAGTCATGGGTAGCATAGGGGCTGAAAGTGTGTCGATTTGGTCGTTTCCCCAGGGTCTTCAAGCAGGCGAAAGGGTCGCAAGCGGGAGGACGCGCCTGCGCCGGGACCCTCTTGAGATTGCATCATGACGTTTCGGGTCAAGGCTCTGGTATGCGCGGTTGTGGCTGGAGCCATTGCGAGCCTGTATTCGACTCCCGGATACCCCTCCTCGCAATGGGTCCACTTCTTCGTGTACCTGGTCGCCATCCTTCTCAGCTCGGGAATGAAGGTGGCCATGCCCAAGAGCGACGGCACGATGTCGGTGAATTTCCCCTTCATCCTGCTGGGTATCCTGCAGCTTTCGCCGCTGCAGGCCACGCTGCTGGCCGCATCGAGCGTCATCGCGCAGTGCCGCATCCGCGTCATCAAGCCCTTTAGCCTCATTCAGATCCTCTTTAACGTGGCCAATGTGACCACGGCCACGGTGCTGGCGTGGCATACCTATGTGACGTCGCTCAACGTGCTGAATAAGGAAGTCGCGCCGGCGCTGGCGGTAGCGGCCACCGTCTACTTTCTGGCCAATACCGTTCCCCTGTCGCTGATTCTTGGCTGGGAGTCGGGCGCTTCGCCCGTCCGCCAATGGCTCCAGGAGTTCCCATGGTATTTGCCGTTCTATTTTGTGGGAGCGGTTCTGGCTGCTTCGGCGGATTGGATCGGCATCCACTTCGGCTGGCTGACCTCGTTGCTGTTGATCCCGATGGTCTACACCGTCTACCGCGCGTATATGGCGCAGATGGCACGAGTCCGAGACCGTGAGCGGCACATTGCCGAGACTGAAGCGTTGCACCTTCGCACCATTGAAGGCCTGGCCATGGCTGTCGAGGCCAAGGACAAAAACACGCACCGTCACTTGATGCGCGTCCGCGTTTACGTCTCCGAGTTGGGCAAGGCGATGGGCCTCGATCGGCCCCACATGCAGGCGCTGGTCACGGCCGCGTTCCTTCACGATATCGGCAAGCTGGCTGTTCCCGAATACATCATCAACAAGCCCGGCAAACTCACCCCCGAAGAGTTCGAGAAGATGAAAATTCACCCGGTGGTGGGCGCCGACATCCTGGAGCGCGTGCACTTTCCCTATCCGGTCGTCCCCATCGTGCGCTCGCACCACGAGGCGTGGGATGGCAGCGGCTATCCGGATGGATTGAAGGGCGAGGAGATCCCCATCGGGGCACGCATTCTCACCGCCGTCGATTGCTTCGACGCGCTGGCGTCGGACCGGCCTTACCGCAAGGCGTTGCCGATCGAGCAGGCAATGGCTTTTGTGAAGAGCAAGTCCGGCATCCAGTTCGATCCCGTAGTGGTCAAGCTGCTGGACGAACGCTACCTCGAACTGGAAGAGCAGGCGCGCCGCCAGATCGAAGAAGTCGAGCCACTGAAAACCGATCTGTTCATTGAGCGCGGAGCTGCGCCGGGCGCCGGGTTTGCTCAGGAGCAGAGCGGTGAAGCCGCGGAGAAAGCGGTTGGCGACAGCGGCGCCGGCCCAACCACTCCACCGCAACTCGAATTGCTGAGCCGGATCGCTGCGGCCGCTCGCGAAGCCAAGTTGATCTTCGCACTGGAACAGGCCATGGGAACTTCCCTCAGCCCAAGCGAACTGAGCGCTATGTTGTGCTCACGGCTGCAGCCTTTAGTTCCTTTCGATTGCTTGGTTGTCTATCGCAAGCAGGACGATGCGGTGATTCCGCTCTACGCCGGCGGCCGAAGCGCCCATGCGTTCTCGACGCAGCCGATACCGGTCGGCGAAGGACTCTCGGGTTGGGTGGCGCAGAGCGCTCGGCCCATCGTCAACGGCAATCCCACGGTGGAACCGAACCACTTGTCGGAAAGCGGACGGTTTGCCGCATCCAGCTCGGCGCTCTCGATTCCGCTCTTCGATTTGAGCGGCGCCGTCCTGGGCGTGCTGACGGTCTACTCCTCGAAACAGGCGGCATTCTCCAAAGACGACCTGCGCGTTCTGCATGCGATCGAGCCCCGGTTCTCGCTCGCCCTGGAGAATACATTGCGATTCCAATTCGCGTCGATGGAGCCGCTCCAAGAATCGAAGGCCGATGCGTTGACGCAGTTGCCGAACCTGCGCCATCTCCTGTCGCGGCTCAATGCCGAAGTGGAACGCGCACGGAGCGCGCAGCAACCCTTCGCCGTGGTGGCCTGCGATCTCAAATCGCTGAAATCCGTCAACGACCGCCACGGATACGCAACCGGGAACCAGTTGCTGCGCGCCATCGCCCGTGCATTTCGCGGCTGCTCGGGACCCGATGACACGGTCGCCCGCATCGGCGGAGATGAATTCGCATTCCTGTTCCCATCCATGGATGCTTCCTCTGCGGACTCTCAATTGGAGATACTCCACCTCGTTGTGGAGCGGATGTGTGTCGACCAGCAGATCGAGGCCGAACTCTCGCTGAGCGTGGGATCGGCGTTCTATCCCCAGGATGGCGAGAGTCCCGAAGAGCTCCTTGCCACGGCTGAGCGCAGGCTGGAGATCGACAAACGGAGCTCCATGGACCCGCGGCGCCGTCGTGAATCGCGGCCGGCGCTTGCAGGAACCTCGGCGCGATGAAAGCGGCAGCGGCAGTGCCGAAGTGGCTGGGGCGCGCGCTTGCGATTGTCCTGCTGGTGATCGTCGGCTCCACGGTTCTAGTGCGCTTCGCCCCGGGATACCTGAGCGACGCGCGCGAAATGGATTCGCGTTACGCCGATGCGGCTCGCGCGGAATTGTCGCACGAGGCCGCGCGAAGCCGGTCGCTCCCGCGGATGCTGGTCTCTGAGATGGGCGGATGGCTGCGCGGCGATGCCGGCCTTTCGCGTCAATATGGCGTTCCCGTATTCGAGCTCATTCGACCGCGTCTGGCGGTGACCGGTGGTCTGATGGTCCGCTCAATCGCTCTCGCCTGGGCGCTGGCCATTCTTGCTGCGCTCGTCTCCAGCGCAGGGCGCAACCCCGCCGCCATCTGGCAGGCGCCGTCTACGCTTCTCTTGGCCATTCCGACCGCGGCCATGGCGACGATCTGCCTGCTGGCGAACAGCGGCGGCCCGGTGCTCGTGATGGCGTTGCTGCTCTCTGCGCGGGATTTCAAATTCCTGCACCGTGCCTTGCGCAAGGCCTGGCTTGAGCCGCATGTGCTGCAGGCGCGCGCGCAGGGCATGAAGACGTGGCGGATTCTCCGCTTCCATCTTCTTCCTTCCCTCACAGCGCAACTCGCTGCGTTGGCCACGCTGTCCATTGTGACGGCGTTGAGCGCGCTGGTGCCCGTCGAAGTGATCTTCAACGTGCCCGGGCTCGGCCAGCTGGCATGGAACGCGGCCATGAACCGCGACCTGCCCGTGCTGTTGGCCATCACCATAATCATGGCGCTGGCCGTCACCTGTTCTGGAATTGCGCCCCAACGCGCCGATGAATGGAGAAATGCATGAAGATCAATCGCTCCATTGCGGCCTTGCTCTTCGGCCTGGCGCTCATCGCTTCCGCCGTTGTCCTCGCCCCGGGTGCAAGCTACTCGCGACAGGAACGCGACGCGACCTTCGCCGCCGCGTCGCGGCAGCACATGGCAGGCACGGATGAGCTCGGCCGCGATCGTCTGGTGCGCGTCTCGGCGGCGTTTTTGCTCAGCCTGGCCGGCGCCATCATGGCTTCGGCCCTGACAACCGCCGCGGCTGCGGGAGTGGGCACGCTCGCTGCCTTCGGGCCTGCCTCTGTCGGCTGGCTGGCCATGCTCGTCTGCGATGTGTTTCTCGCGCTGCCCTGGCTTTTTCTGCTCATGATGGTCCGCTCGGCGCTGCCGTTGACCACATCTCCCGCAAACTCGGCGGCCATTACTTTTCTGGTGCTCGCGGCGTTGGGTTGGCCGGCATGCGCGCGAGCCGTTTATCGCGGAGCGTTGCACCTCAAGAGCGCCGAATGGATGCTGCACGCGCGCGCCTCGGGATTGCGCTCCGCACAGATCGTTCGTCACGCGATTCCCAACTTCTTTCCGCTGCTATTGCCGCAATTCCTCGTCTGCATACCGGCATTTGTCATCGCCGAGGCCAACCTGGGCGCGCTGGGCCTGGGCGTTGGCGAACCGCTGCCTTCGTGGGGCGGCATGCTCCTCGAACTGGACAACTCCGCCATGCTGATGCAGACCCGCTGGGTCTATTTTCCCGTCGCGCTGCTCATTGTTGTTTTGCTCCTTCTCGATGCCATCGCTGTGGAGGTGGAGTGATGCGTCTATTCCGCTGGCTGCTCATCTGTGTCTCGCTGATTCTCGCCGTGATCCTCGCCGATCTCTGCAGGGCTCAGGCCGCTCCGCGCAAACCCGGCGAACTGGTATGGACGATCGGCTACGACCCCAAGACCTTCGACCCGGCCAAAGTCGACGACCAGGAGTCGGAGCTGGTGCGCTATCTCACCGCAGGCGTGCTGCTGCGCTTCAATCGCCTCTCGCAAAAAGTCGAACCGCGGCTCGCCGAGAGCTGGGGCCTGTCTTCCGACGGCAGGACGGTTACATTCAAGCTCCGCCCGGGACTTGAGTTCTCCGACGGCAGCAACCTGACCGCGAACGACGTTGCCTGGTCGATCCGCCGCGTTTTGCTGAAGGATACCGGCGCTCCGGTCGCCGAGGAGTTCGTGTCTCCCGGCGAGGTCACGGTCGATTCGCCCGACGCGGGCACGGTGATCGTTCATCTGCCCAAGCGCGTAATTGGCATCGGCAAAGTCTTCGACGAAATCGCGATCGAACCGGCCGATCGCCCCAGCGAAGGGCGCGTTACAGCCGGCCCCTTCGTCGTGGCCGAGTACCGACGCTCGCAGTTTGTGCGCCTGCGCGCCAATCCTCATTACGCGGTCGCCGATGGTGCTGCATTGCCGTATGCGTCGGGCATCCGTCTCGATGTCCTCGAAAACCCGGAACAGGAAGTTCGCCTGTTCGAACGCGGCCAGTACGATTTCATCGCGGGCATTCCGCCGGACTATTTCGAGCTTCTCAAGCAGAAAGATCCGGCCTCGGTGCGCGATCTCGGGCCCTCGCTGAACACCGAACAGATGTGGTTTAATCAGGCACCGAGTGCACCCATTCCCGCCTGGGAAAAATCCTGGTTCCAGAGCCGCGGCTTTCGCCTCGCCGTATCGCAGGCCATCCATCGTGCCGATCTGGCGCGGATTGCCTATTTGGGGCACGCCACCCCGGCCTACGACTTCATCTCGCCGGCCAATGAAGAGTGGTATGACCATCAGATCTCCGCGCCGCATACCGACGTGGCTGCCGCCAAAGCCACCCTGGCTCGCGCCGGCTTTCGCGTGAACGGCGTGGCGCTCCAGGACTCCGCCGGTCACCTCGTTAAATTTTCCATCCTCACCAACTCCGGCAACGCCGCGCGCATGAAAATGGCGACGCTCATTCAGCAGGACCTCGGCGCTCTGGGCATGCAGGTGAACGTAGTCGCGCTCGATTTTCCCGCGCTGATCGAGCGCCTGATGCACACGCAGGACTACGAAGCTTGCCTGCTGGGCCTGGAAAACGTCGACCCCGATCCCAACGCGATGATGAATATCTGGCTGAGCTCTTCGCCGAATCATCAGTGGGACCCGTCGGAGAAAGCGCCCGCAACCTCATGGGAGGCGGAGATCGACCGCGCGATGGATCGGCAGGCCACCACGATGAGCCATGCCGAGCGCAAAGAGGCCGTCGACCGCGTGCAGCAGATCGTCGCCGACGAGCAGCCGTTCATCTACCTCGTCTATCCCAACGTTCTTCTCGCCGTCTCGCCGCATCTGAAAGGCGTGGAGCCGGCAGTCCTCGAGCCCACAATAGCGTGGAATGTGGAGGACCTTCGCCTGGACGGGCAACGATGAGCGATGAAACACTGCTCCGCGTCAACCTCGAAGCCGCTTATCCGGGCAAGTCTATCCTTCGCGACGTTCGCTTCGAGCTGCAGCGCGGCGAAATCCTCGGCCTGGCGGGAACTAGCGGAGCAGGCAAAAGCACCCTGGTTCTGTCGCTGCTCGGACTGCTGCCTTGGCGGGGCGGACGCGTCAGCGGTGAAGTGGAACTGGACGGCGAAAACCTGCTTGCTCTCAACGAGCGCCGCTTGCGTGAGCTGCGCGGCTGCAAGGTGGCGCTGATTCCGCAAAGTCCTATGACCGCGCTGAATTCGGCAATCAGTTTGCAGAGTCACTTCGTTGAGGCATGGAAAGCGCACGAAGATAGCGGCCGCGCGGCGCTCGATCGACGGATGCAGGACTTGCTCGCCGAGGTCCAACTCCCCTCCGACCGCGGCTTCCTGCGCCGCCGGCCATCCCAAATCAGCGTTGGCCAGGCGCAGCGCGTGCTCATCGCGCTAGCTTTGCTGCACCGGCCGCAGCTCATCGTTGCCGATGAGCCCACCAGCGCTCTCGACCCGGTCACGCAAGCGCAGATCGTCGATCTCCTGCGGCGCTTGAATCGCCGTCACGGAACGGCCCTGCTCTATGTTTCTCACGATCTTGTCTCGGTGCTCCGGCTTTGCGATCGCGTTGCCATCCTCGATTCCGGCGCGATCGTCGAGTGTTTGCCCGTCGATGCGTTGCACAAAGCAAGTCATGAGTCGACGCGGGCGCTGCTGGAAACCCTTCCCGTTCCGCTCGATGTCCTGTTGAGCTTTCGAAATTCAGCGGCTCCTGAGCCCCTCCATTTAGTAATTGCTGAGTGATTACTGACATAATGAACCTCGCTGCTAAAGCATTGATCCCTTGAGCTACGACTCGTGGCGGCTGCGGAACCGCTCTGACCCCCTCCAATTAGTAATTAGTCGAGCGATTACTTACATAACAAATTCGCTGCCTCACATGCTCTCCTATTACCAACGTGCTTACCTTTCGAGGGATTCGCATTGCATCCGGTTTGCAACTAGAGCAGCATTGCTTCGATCGCCAGTCTGGATCAAGATTTCAGGTGTGGAGTTCCGCGTTCCAGGAAAGCTCTTCCCCCGAGCTGGAGCGCGACCCGCGATATCGAAATGGAAAGCGCGAGTTAACTTACAACGGCTCGGGAGGTCCCTGTGTCCTATTCGCGGTTTAGACGGTTCCTTGTCCTCGGACTCTTGGTTGTATCTTCCAGTTTGGGATTGGCGCAGTCTTCGACAGCCGCCGGCAAAATCTCGCCCGATCTCACAGCCTTGCCTTCGACCGAAAACGTTCCGGTCATCATTCAGTACCACAATCCACCTTCTTCGATCGAAACTCTCCTGCTTTCTCTGCTGGGTGGACTGGTGACTCTCACGCTGAGCACCATCAACGCGCTCGGCGTGAACATTTCCGTGGGGCAGTTGAATCAGATTGCCGCGGATCCCAATGTCACGTATATCTCGCTGGATCGGACGGTTGTCGCGCACCAGTCTGTGACCATTACGGCTGCCGAGTACACCACCGAGCCGATCAACGCTCCCGCGGTATGGCAGCAAGGCTACGTTGGCACCAACGTCGGAGTCGCCGTCGTCGACAGCGGCATCACGCCGGTGCCCGATCTCAGCATCAACTCCCTGTCCTCTCTGTTGCCCATCGGCGAGCCCATCCTGTCGCGCCTGCTTTCGTCGCTCAGTGAATCGGCTCCCGGAAGCACCGGACGAATCGTCTACAGCCAGAATTTCGTCTCCGGCCAAAACGATGCGCTCGATCACTATGGGCATGGCACGCACGTCGCCGGGCTGATCGCCGGCAATGGCGCGGATTCGTATGGGCCGCAGTACTTCAGGACCTTTCGCGGCGCCGCTCCCAACGCGAATATCGTGAATCTGCGCGTTCTCGACGAAAATGGCGCCGGGACCGATTCGGAAGTGATCGCGGCCATCCAAAGCGCGATTCAGCTGCAGAGCACTTACAACATCCGCGTCATCAATTTATCGCTCGGCCGGCCCATTTACGAGAGCTACACGCTCGACCCGCTCTGCCAGGCTGTCGAAAAGGCCTGGAAAGCCGGCATCGTGGTGGTGGTAGCCGCGGGTAACGACGGTCGCGACCTGAATCTGAATCCCGAGGGTTACGGAACCATCGACTCGCCGGGCAACGACCCCTATGCGCTCACGGTCGGCGCCATGCGCACCATGGAGACGGCGCCCATCAACGACGACCTGATCGCGAGTTACAGCTCCAAGGGTCCGTCGTTCATCGATGATGTCATCAAGCCCGACATTGTTGCGCCCGGCAACCTAGTCTCCAGCCTGGAGTTCTCCAACGACCCGCTCGCCGTGGACAATCCGTCGTTTTATACGTGGTACTCGTTCTACGAGACCAATGGCGCGCAAACTCCGTCGGCGAACTATTTCCCGTTGAGCGGCACCAGCATGTCCACTGCGGTCACGAGCGGCGCCGTCGCCGACCTGCTGCAGGCCGCGCCGCAACTCACGCCGGATGCGGTGAAAGCTCTCATCATGGTTAACGGCGACCGCAGCTACTTTCCCGCGTTCAGCAGCGTTACCGCTAATGGCGTCACTTACAATGCCAATTACGATGTCTTCACCATCGGCGCCGGATATCTCGACATCGCAAAGACGGTGAGCGCGGCTCTGGTAAACGGCGGATCGGTGCCGGCGGGCACGGCCATGTCGCCGATCGCGGTGTACGACGCGACGACCAACGATGTGACCGCAACGATCGATCCCAGCGCCCTATGGCAGCAGACGGGGCCGTGGTCCGCATCGGCCGTCTACGGCAACAACGCCTTCATCGCGTCCGGCAATAGTTCGGCCGCCCTTTGGGGATCGACCGCGCTTTGGGGCAAGGACGATCCCGACGGCTTCACGGCGCTGTGGGGCAAAACGGCGCTCTGGGGCAAGGGAACGCCCGAAGCACAGACCGCGCTTTGGGGCAAGTCCGGCGATTACTCAGCATCGGTACTCTTCGAGTATTGATGCACTTTCATCAACAGGCGGACCGCTCCATCGAGTGGTCCGCCGCTTTTTTGAGCGGGAATTGGCGCCACGGCGCAAGCTGCGGCGAGCAAAGGATGATTCCAATCCACGTCAATAGATGCTGACGTTGGTATTCGTCATGCTGACGGTGGAAATGAAGTGGTCCGACCGCTTGCCGCCGCGCAAGGTGATGCGGATGCCGCGCTGCAACTCCTGAAACCTCCCGCGGCCGGAGACAGCAATGCCACTGCCGTGTGTACGCGCGAGGCGCTGGCGCATACCTACCGGATCATGGGCAATCGAGACCAAGCGATCCTGTGGTATACACAGTTTCTCCGCGACGGCCTGCCCGGCTGGAAGCCGCAGCGGTATTGGTTCGAGGCCGAATACACCCTGGCCGGCGACTACCAGGCCAAAAGCGACAGAAACAACGCAATTCACCGGCTGAACGAATTGCCGGATCCACGGAAGAGCGCGGACAACAATCTGCCCCTGCTCGAGAAAGCGCGGCTCCTCCACGATCGCGTGGTGGCTCCGCGTTGAGATGGCGAAAAAAGCACAACCCGCTTCCGCGTCGGTTTTAACCTGGCTTCACGGAAGAGCGATCTTGAATACGACTCCGTCGTTACCGTCGCCGCCTTGCTTTGTCGTGCCGTAGAGACTGCCTTTATAGAGGACGAGATTGCTGAACGAATATTGACCATCCCCGGCTCCAGTAAAGACATAAAGCGACCTGTCATTCCACGTGTCACCGGAGGGCGTCAACTCATAAACCGTGCCGGAGTCATTGGCGCCATCGCAGTGGGTCGTGGCATAGATCTTGCCCGATGCCAAGAGGAGGTTGCGGTAGCTCCCTGAAATGCCCCAGCCGGCCAGGCGGTAAAGAACGGTGAAGTTCCAGGCGCCGTTCGAAGAGGTCAGCTCAAAAACGGTGCCGCCTCCGTCCGAACCGCCTTCTCCGCCATCGGTGGAGGCGCCAAAGAGCTTGTCGCCGTCCACGACGATGCCGGCATAAGGAACACCTCCATCTTCCTGCAGCTCAAAGTTGTGGAGAGTCTTCTCTGTCCAGCCGGACTTTGAAGGCTTGAGCTGGAAGACAGTACCGTCTTCCTCGGTGCCACCGGCAGATGTGGTGCCGTAAAGATTGCCGGTTGCGTCGAAGCTTACGCCGGCGACGGGATCGGCTCCGTCGTCACCCTTACCAAAGTTATGCAGCACCTCTTCGGTCCAGGCCCCGTCTTCGACTTTCGGTCGAACGAGCTTGAAAACTGTACCATGGTCGTATTTGCCGCCCAAATTCGTCGTGCTATACAAATTCCCATCCGAATCTGCGATCAAACTGGCCTCGGGACCGGCGCCATCGGCTTTGCCGGTGAAGCTGTACAGTACCCTTTCCTTCCCTTGCGGCGTTACTTCGAAAACGGTTCCAGCATCCGAATCGCCACCGGCGGCAGTGGTGCCATAGAGGTTCTCGCCGATTAGAATCAAAGCCGCTTCGGGGCTCGCGCCATCCCGTCCGCCTTTGAAGTCATAGAGCACCGTCTCCTCGCCGCTGCTTTTGATTTCGAAGACCGTACCGGCTCCAAACTCTCCGCCGGAACTGGTGGTACCGTAGAGATTCGACCCATCGATCGTAAGGCCGGCCAAGGGATTTGCCCCGTCGTTCCAGGTGAACCTGTGCACCACGCTGAAGGTCTGGGACCGAGCCTGCGGGCTTGCGACCACCACCGATCCAGCTACTAGAGCCAACGCCAAGGAGCGTACCCATGGGGAAAGAATTCTATTCATGATCTTTAACCTCCATTCGATTTGAAGATGCTATACGAGATTTACCCTTGCACATCGAGCTTGTTTGAAGCAAAGAGACGACTCCAGGTCGATGAGAATTCGCAACGACTGGCACTTCCATCGCGCAGACTGCGCGATCCACTGAATCGGAGCCTT
>JASHTH010000141.1 GCA_030040655.1 Acidobacteriaceae bacterium
AGCGGGAACGGCGTCTGCTGAGGCGCGGAGAGCCAACCATAGAGGAAGACGATGCCGCCGGGCGTCGCCGCCTTGGTCAACTCCTCGACAAACGGGCCGCCCACGGGATCGAAAGTCAGGCGCACGCCGCGCCCGCCGGTGATCTTCTGGATTTGCGCGCCGTAGTCTTCTTCCTGGCTGGCAATCGCATGGTGTGCGCCTAGAGACAGCAGCTCGTCGCGCTTGGCGCCGGTGCGCGTCACGGCGATCGCCGTGGCCCCGGCGTCGCGGACGATCTGAATGGCCGCCAGACCCACGCTCGACGAAGCGGCAGGAATGGAGACGAAGTCTGTGTTCTTCACGCCGCCGATGTGCACCAGCGCGCCCCACGCGGTCAGGTATTGCATCCAGATGGCCGAAGCTTGCGTCGCGGTGAGATTCGCCGGATACTCGCCCAGCACGTGCGCCGGGACGATAGCCTCTTCGCCCAGCGCTCCATAGCGGCTCTGCGAGAACCCCGGCACGGTGGCAACCGGCTTGCCCACCCAGCGCGTATCGACGCCCTGGCCCACGGCCTCCACAACGCCTGCTACCTCGTAGCCGAGGCGCGACGGAAGCTGCGGTTGCTCCATATAGCGCCCGTGGAAATAAAGCGACTCGGCGCGATTCAGACCCGCGGCTTGCACGCGCAGGCGCACTTCGTCCTTACCCGGCTCGAGCGACGGCGCATCTTCGATCTTGAGGACTTCAGGCCCTCCCAATTGATGAAAGCGAACGATCTTCGGCATGCAATCTCCTCCGCGTTTTGGATGGATGGAACACGGCGCCGGGCGCAAGAAATATCCCAAACGGTTTCCTCGATCGCACAGACCCTACTCGGCGGCGAACCTCTGCTCGTGGTAAGAGTTCCTTGTTTCCTTACTGGAGCGGTCGTGCTGGCGAAAAAAACAACCAAGAATCAACTCAGGCTGCCCAAGGCAATCGTTTCCCGCTTTGCCGGAGTCGAGTATTTCGACATCACGACCGATGGCCGTGCTATTGTCCTTCGCCCGCTCGAAGTCAGTCGCGCCGAGGCAGTTCGTGAGCGCCTCAGCCAAATGGGCATCGTAGAAAGAGATGTTGCGGACGCGGTGGCATGGGCTCGCCGGAAGCGGTAAACCGCGTCGTCTTCGACACCAACACGGTCGTTTCGGCGCTGCTCTTCACTCACGGTCGACTGGCATGGCTTCGCGCGCACTGGCGCGAGCTTGGCTGCACTCCGCTTCTCTCCCACGCAACGGCGGCCGAGTTGGATCGCGTGCTCGCCTATCCGAAGCTTCAACTCTCTACTTGCGATCGAATCGAGCCGATGGGCGACTATCTCCCATTCTGCGAAATCGTGGAAGTGCGAGGGAAATGCCCGCAGACCTGTCGTGACCCGCACGACCAGGCGCTCCTCGATTTGGCGTTCTTCGGCAAAGCCGATGGGCTGGTCTCTGGAGGCAAGGATCTCCTTGCGCTCAAGGACCGGGCGCGATTCAGGATTGAAACACCTGAGAGCTATCGTCATTCCGTCGCCGGCGCTTAGTTCCCCGTCCGCGCCGGCGCCGCCGTCAGGTTCTCCGCCACGCTCTTGGCCTGCGTGAAGAGATAGAGATAATCCGGGCCGCCGGCCTTGGAGTCCGTTCCGCTCATGTTGAATCCGCCGAAGGGATGCGCGCCCACCATCGCCCCCGTGCATTTGCGGTTCAGGTAGAGGTTGCCCGCATGAAATTCGCGCCGCGCGCGGTCGAGCCGCTCACGGCTGCTCGAGTAGATCGCGCCGGTGAGGCCATATTGCGTATTGTTGGCCACGCGCAAACCTTCCTCGAAGTTCTCCACTCGGATCACGGCCAGCACCGGCCCGAAGATCTCTTCCTGCGCGATGGTGGCGTCGGGCGCCACATCGGCAATCACCGTCGGCTCGAGGAAATAGCCGCCATCCGCAGTCTCCGGTGCGTTCCCACCGGCCACAAGCTTGCCCTCTTTGCTGCCGATGGCCACATAATTCATCATGCTTTCGAGCGCGGCCTTGTTGATCACCGGCCCCATGCTGGGGTTCTCGACCGGATCGCCGACGGTGAGCGCCGCCACTCGCTCGCGCAGGCGCTCCACGAAAATGTCGTAAATCGGCGCTTCGACGATGGCACGCGAGCACGCCGAGCACTTTTGCCCGCTGAAGCCAAAGGCCGAGGCCACGACACCCTCGACGGCAGCGTCGAGATCGGCGTCGGCGCAGACAAGAATCGAGTCCTTGCCGCCCATCTCGAGGATCGTGCGCTTGATCCAGATCTGGCCCGGCCGCGCCTTGGCGGCGCGCTCGTGAATGTCCAGCCCCACTTCCTTCGAGCCGGTGAAAGCAATGAATCGCGTCTTGGGATGCTCGACGAGTGCGTTGCCGAACGTGGCGCCGGAGCCGGGGCAGAAATTCACCACGCCGCCCGGCATGCCGGCCTCTTCGAGCACCTCGACGAACTTGGCCGCGATGGTCGGCGAATCGCTCGAGGGTTTGAGGATGACCGTGTTTCCCGTGACGATGGCCGCCGAAGTCATTCCCGCCATGATGGCGAAGGGAAAATTCCACGGCGGAATCACCGCGCCCACGCCCAGCGGAATGTAGAGCAGCTCGTCGTGCTCGCCGGGGAGCTGGATCGGCGGTTTGGCCGCAGCCAGGCGCAACGCTTCGCGCGAATAGAATTCGAGGAAATCGATGGTCTCGCCGACGTCGGCATCGGCCTCGGCCCAGTTCTTGCCGACCTCGTAAACCATCCACGCCGAGAACTCGCACTTGCGCTCGCGGATGATCTTGGCCGCGCCCAGCAGCAGCGACGAACGCTCTTCCACCGACGTCCGGCTCCAGAACGCGAAGGCGCTCAGCGCCGCCTGCATGGCCTGCCCGGCGTGTTCGGCGCCAGCCTTCTGGTGCAGGCCCACCACCTGCGACGGCCGCGCGGGATTGAGCGAACGGATCTTGCCCTCGGTCTTGATGCGATGGCCGCCGATGATCAGGTCGTATTCGCGGCCAAGTTGACTGGCCACGCGATCGAGCGCCGCGCGCATGGTCCGGGCATTGTCAGAAGATTTGAAATCGACAAAGGGCTCGTTCGCAAACCCGCCCTTGGGCGAGCGCGGAGCAATCACGGTTGGAAGCGTTGCGGTTGCCATAACTCAACTAGTTTATTCCAATGTGATCCCGTGCTGCGACACTCGCCGGATCAATCACAGGGGAATCGCGAGTCCGGTTGATTGGTCCCAGGGCAGTGGCATGAATGGAATTGTGCCAGGCGATTGTGGTTTTGGCGCCGCCCCTACGGGGCTCCGGCGTGTTCTTTGCGCCTGTGTCCCAGCGTTGAAACGCTGGGCTAGCCAACTTTGCGCCTACGGCGCGGGCGGACTCGGAATGGCTCCAATCTTTCTGCGCATGCGCCGGCAGCAGTTTCAGAAGCAGAGCTTGAAGGCCGCTTGCAAGATGCGCGGCGGGGCGGCGCTGATCACGTTGCCGAAGGTGGTGCTACCGATGTTTCCGTCGACGGCGGCGGGGCCATTGAATTGCGTGTGGTTGAAGACGTTAAACCCTTCCACGCGAAACAGCAGCGACTTTGTGTCGGTGAGAGACACATTCTTGGCCAGGGCCATGTCGTAGTTGTCCGCGCCGGGGCCGTAGAAGAATCGCCGCTTGGAGGTGCCCGGCGTTCCCAGCGCATTCATGCCGAAGTCCGAAGCGTCGAAGTAGTGGTTCTCGCTGCGGCGCGGGTTGTGGTTCAGGTGCAGCGAGGCGCCGTTGTAGTCCGGCTCGTCGATGCTGCTGTTGTTGACGCCGTTCGGATTCGTCCCGATGAGGGAGTTGTCTCCGTTGTTCACCATGGTCACGGGAAAACCGCTGGTGAAGCGGGTAATGCCGGAGATCGACCAGTCGCGGCTCAGGCTCCTGCCGTGAAAGAGCCGATCGAAAGGCAGTCGATATTCATAGCTCAAAACGAAGTTGTGGGTCACATCGAAAGACGACAGGGCATAGCTGAGCGCGGGATTGAAGGGATTGACTTCGTCTCCGATATTCGAAGACAGATCGAGCGATTTGCTGTAAGTGTACGCTCCGAAAAATTCCAGCCGCCCGCTGCGATGACGAGCGCTGACCTCGAGGGCGTTGTAGTTGGCATAGCCGATCGTCGATTGCAAGGCGTTGCTGCCGAAGTTTGGGCCGAGCGGCCCGCGCGTTCCGTTCACCTGACCGCCCGCGGCGGGATCGTAGACATTGTTTTCGCCATTGGGCCCACAGGTCAGGGTTCCGGGACGTACCTCATCCGGCTGGCTCAGGCTGAGGCAAAGCGCCGGATTTCCCGGATTCGCTTCCACCAGCACCCGCTGCCGGCGGCTGGAAGTGCCGACGTAGCTCGCCTCGAGAATCGTGGCCGGACCCGCCTGCCGCTCGAGGGAAACCATCCACTCCTCGCTGTACGGCGTCCGGTTGTGAATGTCGAAGCCGGGAATGCCGCTGATCGGCTCGTAGGCGCTCCAATCGATGTCGCCGTCAGGATGATTGCGCGTGGCATTCAATGGGGCCAGCTCGTAGGGGAAGGGCTGGCCGTAGTTTTGCCCGTTGGCGGCGGTGACAAACGGCGTGGCAAAGAGCGGCGGAGCCGGGCTTGTATAGGTAGTACCGTACGGCGCATTGGCGGCCAGAACGCTGATGGACAGTGCTTCGATCGCCGTGTAGAAGGTGCCGAAGCTGGCGCGAAGGCTGGTCGCCCCCGGCGCGCCCACGATCTTTTCGAGGAAACTGCCCGGCGCCGCGTGCACCGACCACGCCAGCCCCGCGCGCGGCGAAAAATCCAGGTTGCCGGCGGCAGCGATGGTCCGGGGAATGCCGGGATCGGTGGGATAAAGAATGCCCGCCGGCGCGCCGGGGAAGACCTGCGATCGAGCGCCGGGAACAAAGGTGGAGATCTGGTTGTACTTCTCCGTCCAGGGCACGATGCGGTCCCAACGAAGGCCGTAATTCAGCGTCAAATCGGATCGTGCACGCCAGCCGTCCTGGGCGAAAAGACCGGCGTACCGGTTGCGCGCATAAAACGGATTGAGCTGGCTCTGGTTGTATTGGCTTGGGACGCCAATCAGGAAATCGGCGAAATCGTCGCCGCTCTCGGTTCCGCTGAAGACAAAGTTGCCGTTGAACTGTGCAATCGCGTCCGCGTTTACCTGGTCGACGTGGAATTCGCCGCCGAACTTCATGGTGTGATTGCCGGCGATCTTTGAGAAATCCTCGGCCAGCTGGTAGGTATCGTTGGTTTGAAGCAGCTGGTTGGCGGCGGCGCCGATGGAGTAGGCGTTGAAGTTGATGTTCTCGACGCTTTGGCCCTTTGGATCCAACGGCACAATGCTCGCGCTACCGTTGCCATTCACAAAGCCCTGCGAAGCCAGGCTCACGCCTCGTCCGCCGACCGGCTGGCCAAGATTGGTTGCGTCGCGCAGAAAGCTGAGATGGAGCTCGTTCACCGAGGTAGAGTTCACCGTCTTCGTGTCGTTCAGCGAGGCCAGTTGGGCGCGGCCCGTAGTCAGCGCAGCGAATCCCGGTACGTTGGCTCCGCTCTGCGCCGTGGGATAGGGATTGTCCAGCGTAAAACCATCGATAAAGTAGTAGGCAGAGACCAATCCCCAGCGCGTATTCGCATCCAGGCGGACAGCGCCCTTGTCGTCGTGCAGAGTTTGGTTGTATGCGGAAGTCGCGAAGGTGCCGTAGGCCGTATTCGGAGCGGGAATGTAGCCAATGAGGCGTTGCGCGGGGCCCGACCATGCTGCGCGCGGAATGACCGCATTGGGAAAGACGCACTGGCTTGAGCTGGCGCATCCCTGTGCGTAGTAGCGCTCACCGGCGGCAACGTGGTAGCCGAGTTTGTGCGCGAGCAGGCTTGCAAGATACGGGCCGCTCACTCGTCCGGTCAGACTGCCGGCCACATCGGAGAGATTTCCCTCGCGGTCGGCATTCGACGGCACGCTGATGTTGCCGGTATCGATGCCCTGCGCCAGGCGCGTACCCTGATAGTCGGTAAAGAAGAAGATTCTGTCGCGGCGAATGGGCCCGCCGAACGTTCCGCCATATTGGTTTTGCCCCAATGCCCCGCGCGTGGGCGAAAAGTAATTGCGCGCATCGAGCTCGGAGTTGCGCAGAAACTCGAAGGCATCGCCATGGAACTCGTTGCCTCCGCTTTTGGTGACGACGCTGATCTGGCCGCCGCTGAATTCCCCGTACTCTGCGTCGAAATCGCTGGTCACGATGCGGAATTCGCTGATGGCATCGAGCGTGGGCACAATGGCCGTCCCCGAGTTGACGTCTTCCTCCGCATCGGCTCCGTTGACGCTGAAATAGTTGGCAAACTCCCGCTGCCCGTTGACCGAGATCATGCCGGGATTGAGCGTGCCCGATGGCTCAAGGTAGGTTGCGCCCACGTCCTGCACCGTCGTCGACGTGATCGAAGTGGACGGAGCTACGCCGGCTTGCAACGACAGCAGATCGGTGAAGCTTCTCCCATTCAACGGAACAGCGGCCATCTGGCGCCCGCTGATCGCCTCGCCCAGTTGCGTGTTGTTGGTATCGATGTGCAAGCTCTGGTCGTTGACGCTGACCGTTTCTTGCACGCCCCCCACGGTCAGAACGGCATCGAGCGTGAGCGCGGCGTTGGCGTCGAGCTCGATGTTCTTGCGGCAGTACTCGCCGAATCCGCCGGCCCGGACATTCAGCTCATAACGGCCAACGGGCAAAACCGGCAGAACGTAATAGCCTTTGTCGTCGGTGTGCGCCTGGTAGCTCAACCCCCGGTCGACTTCCCGGGCCGTCACGCTTGCTCGCGGCACCACCCTACCGGAAGGGTCCTTGACTGTGCCCGAGATGCTTCCGGCAACGCTGGCCCAGGCGCAGCCAGCCGCGCAGACCGCCAGAAAGCTTAGCCCTGCGGCGACACGGATCATTGTATGTTTTAGATTCAAGAGGCTTTCCTTTTGCCCGGTCGAGGCCAGTCCATCTGGCTCTCCGGCTCGATGAAACGCCTTGGCAATATATCGGACCAATTCGGTCTCCATTTAATATACGACAAATTCAGTCTGCATTCTTTGCAGTGACGTGAATCACACCGTATTTTGGGAAACGGAAAATCTCGCGCGCAAGCGCCAAGGCCTGCCGTCTTCATGGTTTATCTACCCGCTGTAGTTCGCCGCGACCTTGACCACTTTCTCGCCGGCGTCGAATTCCATATACTCGGCCGTCTTCGTCCCCCGGTGATTCTTGTAGTAAAGAACGACGGAACGAAGCCCCCACAGCACATCCACCAACTCGAATCGCAGGTTGGAGTGGGCCTGCAGCCCGCGCTGGAAGTAGCTGCGCAGCGCGTCCTTGCCCGCAACCGTTCCCGACTCGTCTTTCAGGACCTCGACCACGACCGGCGATTTCAACGTGGCATCGTCCGCGTAGTGCGACAACACGGCTTCCAGATCGTGCGCATTCCAGGCGGCGATCCAGTCTTCCGCGAATTTCCGCGCCTCCGCTTCTGTCAACATCGGCTGCATGTCCTTCCCAAAAAACCGGCACGATTCGAAATCGAATGGTCTCCCGCGATCGCTGCCCGCTGCGCTTCCGCAGGGGGTTCGAGCCCGCAAACTCCGTATCAGGCCTCTATTTGTCATTCAATGAACAGCGCCCCCACGTCAACCTCGCTGTTTTCGTACCCGCCGGCAACCGCGATCGCCTGGATAAGAGTCGACTGCGAGACCGGAATCTTCCCTGAGTAGATCGTCGAAGATGCTGTCGGGGTTGTTCCATTGGTCGTGTAATAAACAACCGCCCCCGGTGTCGAGTCAGTGATCGTCACCGTCTGCGCGCTCGTGTATGTGCCCGTCCCCGGCGAAATCACCGGCGTTGCCGCCTGCGGCAACGACGTGCCGGTTCCGCTCAGCGCCACAGTGCTGCTGGCCAGGCTATTGAAAAACGCATTGCTTGCAATGGTGAGCGCGCCGCTGGTCGCGCCCAGTTTTTCTGGCGCGAAAGATACATCGATCGCGCAGGTTTCGCCTCGCGCCAGCTTCGCTCCATTGCAATGATTCGTCGCCGTGAATCCCGCCGGGACCTTCACGTCTCCAATCGTCACCGGCCCAATGGCGCTCAGCGTAATCGTTTGGCTTGCGCTGGTCGTTCCAACCTTCTGGTCGTAGAAGTTGACACTGCCAGTGGAGCGTCCGTAGCCCGCGAACGCCGTCACTTTGCGCACGCGGTCGTTGTTCCGATCAGTGAAATAGAAATTGCCTGCGGTGTCTTGCGTAATCCCACGCGGATAGGCAAGCAGCGCCGCGGTCGCCGGCCCGCCGTCTCCTGCAAATCCATACGACCCGCCTTTGCTGCCCGGCGGGCTGCCGGCAAATGTCGTCATCTCCCCGCCCGGATCGACCCAGCGAAGAATGTTGTTGCCGTCGTCGGCGAAGAAAATGTTGCCGTTCTCGTCGGCCGCAACCCCCTGCGGCGAGTAGAGCAGCCGCGTCGTCGCCGGCCCATCGCCGTTGTAGCCGCCGCCCACGCCTCCGGCCACGATGCTGATCAGCCCCGTCGCCGCATTCACCTCGCGAATCACATCGTCGCCCTCGGCGACATACAGGTTCCCGCTCCCGTCGAAGGCAATCCCCTGCGGCCCATCCAGCGCCGCAGTCGTCGCCGGCCGGTTGCTTCCGTTATACCCGCAGCCGCCCGTGCCCGCATAGGTGGAGATAATCTGGGTCTTCGCATCCACTTTGCGCACAACGCAGTTCAGGTATTCGGTGATGTAGAGGTTGTCCTCGGCGTCTACAGCCAGAAAATGCGGATTGTCGATGCGCGCTTCCGTCGCCGGCCCGCCGTTGCCGCTGTATCCGGGGCCGTTCAGATGATCCCCCGAACCACCCACCACGGTCGTAATCTCATTCGTCTTTGCATTCACCTTGCGCACATCGTGGTTGTTCGCATCGGGGATATAAACATTGCCGTTCGAGTCCGCAACGATTCCATCCGGATTGTTGAGTTCAACCCCGGCGCTGACCGCGACCAATCCGTTGCCCGCAAAGCCTTCGATTCCGTCCCCGGCGAAATCGCTCACCAGCCCCGTTGCCGTGTCGAGAGCGTACACCGCCTCCGTGTTGTCCGCGCCGATCAGCAACTCGTTGGAACCGGGAGCGATGTACACGCCCGTCGGCAGATTGAGCGTGATCCCCGTCCCCGGCACGTTCTCTATCCCTACCGGATCGGTGTAAACAATATTGGTCGTGTTCGGTTTGATTCCCCATCCCTCAATGGATGCGATCTTTCCCGTGACCCTGCTGATTTTCCTGATCCGGTCCGAGGCCTGATCGGCAATGGTTATATTCCCTGCCGCGTCGATCGCCAGCCCCGTGCCGGTAATGCAAGCGTCCAGCGCCGGCCCTCCGTCACCGCAATATCCGCCGCGGCCCGAGCCGGCAATTACGCTCCCCTTGCCGGTTACCGGCACCCCGCCGCTGTAGGTGATCGTGAACCGATCGATGAGATGCGCGCCGAAGTCAGGCAGGGTAATGGTCGTTGTCTCTCCACTCACCTCGATGGCCATCTGCCAGGGATCTCCAAAGCCCCTGGCAATCGTGTACATCTTCCCCGGAGAGCCCACGATCTCTCTCACCGTCCCGTCGCCCCAGTTATCGACAAAAACTCTCGCCGGAGTCACCGATGTATCGAGCGCCACGCTCTGCGGGTGACAAAGATTCGCTTCTGTCGCCGGCGTTCCATTCGGCGCGTTGCCTCCGCATTGGTCGTTGGTTCCGGCCACGGTAGTGATCGTGCCCGTCGGCTCGCCGCCGGCGATCTTGCGCACACGCCCGTCTCCGCCGTCATTGCCCTCCCACACGCCGTCCTCGGTGAAATAGAGATCTTGATTCCGGGGATCGACTGCAATTGTCCATCCGATATCGATCGCCGCATCGCGCGCCGCTCCGCCGTCGCCGTGGCTCGCGCAGTTGGCCTTGAACGGCTTGGACACTGTGCCCGCGATGGTGCTGATGATGCCCGTCGACTGGTCGACTTTGCGAATAAGGCAATTGCCCCAGTCGTCGATGTACACATTAGCCGGGTCGGAATCATCAACCGCCACTCCATGCGGGTTGGCCAGCTCCGCATTCACCGCCGGACCGCCGTCTCCTCCATATCCGGTAAATCCGTTCCCCGCCACGACCGAGATGATTCCCGCCGGGCTGATCTTGAAGATGCGCGACGAATCGGCGCCCGTAGCAATGTAGGTATTTCCCTGTTTGTCGATCGCCAGCTCCCATGGCAGGTTCAGCACCGCCTTGAGCGCGGGAATATCGTTGGGCCCGCCGCCGGCGACGGTGAAGATCGTGTCAGGCTTGACGGCGGCAGACGCATCGTCCTGTTGGGCGCGTGTGCCGGTAACTGTGGCGCAAGCAGCGAACACGCATGCCAGCACAAAGAGTATGGCTCTTCTCAAGCTCTTCATTCGATCGTCCTCTTTTTTCCGGTTGCTATTCGGCTGGATCGGGAAGCGGCGCCTCAGGGCGAGCATCGATGCGGTCGATGCGCGTGCCGCCGCGGCCGTCGGGGATCAGGATCTCGAGCGCAGGCTCGACACCCTGCTGCCAACGCGCGTATTCGGCCTTGGGCACAGTGAAGCGGCGACGAACCGCGACGTCGCGATCGCGTGCGAAAGCTTTGACGAGATCGAAGCTCGCGATCGGCGAGGGTAACGGGCCGGAGGAGTCCAGCACGATGCCGCCATCCTCGATATCACGGCCGCTGTAGTTATGAACGGTCAGCGAGAAGGTCAGCTCCACGCTGTTCCCATTCTCGACTACATGAGCGATCGAGTAACTCGCGGGAAAGTCGCGCCGCTGCGCGGGGGCAACGATAGCCGCTGTAAGAAGTATCCCGAAAACGGCTGGGATGCGAACCGCGCGCCTTGGCGAAGCAGCAAAGGCGCGCAGCAATGGGTGCTGCAGGGGGACGTGCATACGTTTCTCCCAGAGGGTCGCGGTGCGAAAGACCGTGTTCGGAAGTCGTGCTTTCTCGCAAGCGATGGTCAAGGCCGCCGCTCCCTGCCGATCTCATCCCAACGACGAACACATGTCGTTGGGGACCTCGGGGAGGTCGCGTCAACTCAATGATTCAGCTCCGGATTCAGAATTTCCTAAAACGGTCAGGGGCCCGGGGGTGCACCGTCTTGACGATTGGCTATGAGCCATTACAGTATCGGAAACGCCCGCCGCTTTTCCACCCCAAAGTGACGGATTTACACGGATTTCACGGTTCGGGCGTGCCAGGTCGCTGGCTGGCCGCGAAAAGTCCGGAGTAAAATCGGAGGCCAAAGGTGGTCCGCATCCTCATTTCCCCGGAGGAACCATGAAGCGCAGAGAATTCCTGGTCAACGCCGCGCGTGGCCTGGCTTCGGTGTGGGTCGCGTCCAAAGTCTCCGGCGACAGCGCCGCCTGGGCCGACAACCAACAGCCGCTTCCGCAAAAGTTCAACGCGCATGACACGGTGACTCTCGGCGCCACCGGCATCAAGACCAGCCGCCTGGCCATGGGCACCGGCACACACGGATTCAGCAAGAGCTCCGACCAGGTGCGCCTGGGCACAGCACCGCTCACCGCGCTGCTGCTGAACGGCTACGAGAACGGCCTGCGCTTCTTCGACACCGCCGACTCCTATGGCAGCCACCCGTACGTTGCTTCGGCGCTCAAGCAGATTCCGCGCGACAAGGTCGTTGTGATGACCAAGTCGGACACGCGCGACCCGGCGGGCATGAAGGCCGATCTCGATCGCTATCGCCGCGAGCTGGGCACCGACTATATCGACATCGTGCTCATGCACTGCATGATGGAAGGCGACTGGACCACGCGCTATCGCGGCACCATGGACGTGCTTTCGGAGGCCAAGGAAAAAGGCATCCTCCGCGCGCACGGCTGTTCCTGCCACACGCTCGAAGCGCTGCGCGCGGCCGCGGCTTCGCCGTGGGTCGATGTCGACCTGGTGCGCATGAACCCCGTGGGCGCCTACATGGATTCGGACCCCGAAACCGTCGCCCAAGTCATCAAGGAGATGCGCGCCTCGGGCAAAGGCATCGTGGGCATGAAGATTCTCGGCCAGGGCAAGCTGCGCCACCGCCCGAGCGAAGCGCTGCATTATGCACTTAGTCTGGGCCTGCTCGACGCCTTCACCATCGGCGCGGCCAGCAAGGACGAGCAGATGGATTTGATCGGCCGGATTGCGGCGGCGTAAG
>JASHTH010000142.1 GCA_030040655.1 Acidobacteriaceae bacterium
AAGAAGATCGCGGTGCATGGCGGCTTCAACCCGCTGCCCGTCACGGCCATGGCTGCGGCCAAAACCAGCCTGCTCGAAGCCGACCTTGTGGAAACGCGTAAGAAGGCAATCGCCGACATCCGCAACGACACGTTCGCGTGGCTGAAGAGCAACGACTACCGCTTCACGCCTTCGGAGAGCAACTGCTTCATGCTCGAGACCAATCGGCCGGGCAAGGAAGTGATGGCGGGCATGGCCGCGCATGACATCTACATCGGCCGCATTTGGCCGGCGTGGCCCACGCAGGTGCGAATTACCGTGGGCACGCACGACGAGATGCTCGCCTTCCGCAAGGCATTCCAGGAAGTGATGAACAGCTCGACCGCAGGACTGGAGCCGGCGCCGCTGCCACGCCGAGTGGCGGAAAGGAAGTTCTACAGCTGACAGCGGACAGTTCAGAGTTCGCAGTTCGTAGTTCACAGTGGTTAGTGATCAAGGTGTAGCGATTTGTGCTTGGCCTTGTGCGGTGGCGACGCTTGCGGCGTCGATCTCCGCTTCCAACCCGATCGTCACCTTGCCGCGAACATGGCCTTCTTCGACGTATCGCATTGCTTCGGGGAGCTGGTCGAGCGAGTAGCGCCTGTCGATGACAGGTGAGAGCTTCCCCGTCTTCATCAGATCGCCGAGAAATTCCAGGTCTTCCCTGGAGATCCGAGCGATAAAACCTATGAATCGCTGACTGACGAAGAGCGAGAACACCGGTTTCTTGATCGTGCCGGCCAGAATGCTCCAGAAGTCGCTCGGCCCTCCGACTCCGACGTGTGCGCCATTCGCGTTCAGCACGCGCACGCAAGCCCGGAGTGAGTGATTTCCGATGCAGTCAAGGATCAGATCGTAGCGCCGGCTGCTCTTCGTGAAGTCTTCAAGCGTGTAGTCGACGGCGTGATCCGCGCCGATCGATCGCACCATCTCCACATTCTTTCCGCTGCAAACACCGGTCACCTCGGCGCCGAGAGCCTTGGCAATCTGCACGGCAAACGTGCCCACGCCGCCCGCAGCTCCGTTGATCAGGACCGTTTGGCCCCGATGGAGCCGGCCCTTGTCGCGCAGGCCTTGCAACGCGGTCAGTCCGGCGATGCCGGCCGTGGCAACCTGCTCGAAGGCGACGGTTTCGGGCTTTTTCGCCAAGTTGCCTTCGACCGCACAGGCATATTCGGCAAAGGAGCCCTTGCAGGTGCCGAATACCTCGTCTCCTGGCTTGAACGTTCGAATCTTCCGGCCCGCGGCTTCCACCACTCCGGCTACGTCGGCGCCCAGCCGCGGTGACTTGGGTCTGCGCAGTCCGGACATAAGGCGAAGGAGATGCGGCGTGCCGCGCATGAAGTGCCAGTCGTAGGGATTGATGGAAGCAGCGCGGACTCGGATCAGCACTTCATCGTCGCCCGGAACCGGCTTTGTGATCTCTTCGAGGCGAAGAACCTCCGGGCCACCATATCGGCGATACACAATGGCTTTCATGGACAATCCACATGGGTAGACAAGAGCAGAATAATCCCAAAAGCCAACTTGTAAGTGCTCCGAATCACGCTCGACGCTGAAACGGAAGCGCGCGAAACAAAATGCCGGCCATCCTCGACGACCGGCATCGCAAGAGGCTCGGCCCAAAGCCTCGACGGATTGTTTCCCGCAAAAGAGCCGAAGAACCAGCGCTTTGAACTGTGAACTACGAACTGTGAACCAGCTAAAAGATGATCTTGAGCGCCAATTGTGTGTTGTACGGCTCGCCCGCGCCGATGCCGGGCGCGCCGTAGTTGGCGCCGATGGTGGTGCCGATGGCGCAGGCCGTCGGATTGAGGCCGTTGCCGGTATCGGTGCAGAATCCGTCGCCCGGCGCCGCAAGATTCAGGCGATTGAAGAGGTTGAACATCTCCACGCGGAACTGCGCGGTGATGCGCTCGGTAATCTTGGTGTTCTTGAAGACCGAGAAGTCGACATCGGAGTATCCCGGCCCATGAAGGTCGTTGCGATGGCTATCGCCGAATTGCCCGTTGAGCGAAGGCGTGTACGAGGTCGGCGTCCAGTTGACATAGTAGCCGGTCGAAGCATTGCCCTGGACGTTCTTGGAGATGCCTGCATTGGGATTCGCGCCGGGCACGCGATTGGCGCGCTCGGCGTACTCGCCCGTGCCGCTGCCGCCGGAGTTGCTCGAGTAGATGGTGAACGGTTGGCCGCCATGGAAACTGAGAAGGCCATTCAGCTGCCATCCCTGAACCAGCAGCTTGGGCCCGTGCGCAAACGCGGGCATCAAGTAGGTGATGTAGTTGGTGTAGGTGTTGCGCACGTCGAAGTCGCTGTTGCCGTGCTCGCAGGCCAGGCAGAGACTGTTCTGCGGGTTGTAGAGATAGACTTCGCTGGCTTCATCGAGCGAGTGCGCCCAGGTGTAGGCGAACTGCGAGGTGAGGCCACGCCAGCCCGAGAGCCGCAGCGTCGCCTGCAGCCCGTCATAATCGGAGTTGCCCTCCGACTGGATTTGGTTGATGACGCTGTAATTCGGGTATTGCGAGTAGAACGGCCGCGCGGAGTTGACGCCGCCGCTTCCCAGCGCCGCCTGATTGATGTCGACCAGATCGCGCAAGCGGTGTCCTGCGCTGCCTACGTAGCCGATCTGCGCTACCGCCTTCGATCCCATACTGCGCTCTAGGTTGAGGTTGAAGTTTTCGAGGTAGCCGGGGCGGAGATTCTGGCTGATTGAGAACACGTTCACCTGGCAGCCGGCGACCGGCGTGGTCGAGATGCAGGAGTTCGTCGCGCCCAGTGCATTGGGGAAGATGGGAGTTCCCGGGGTTACGTACGGCGCGGCCGGACCGGTATCCACAGCCTGGAACGACTTGGGTCCGGCGGGATTGTCCTGCACACCGAAGGCGCCACCGTTGGAGCTGAAGCGCGAGTTGAGGAAGTTCACGATGTTGGGATTGTCGTAACCGAGCCCCCATCCGGCGCGAACCACGGTTTTGCTGTCGGAGCCGGGCTGCCACGTTATTCCCACGCGCGGGCCCCAGCCGGCGTAATACTGCGGATACAGATTGGAGATGGTCGATCCGGCGACAGCCAAGCCGTTGGGTGCGCCCGGCAGGAAGGTTGTCAGATCCCGGGCAGAATCGTGAATCGGCCCCGAGTACTCGTAGCGCAGGCCGTAGTTGATGTTCAGAGTGGGCAGAACCTGAAAGGTGTCCTGCGCATAGATGCCATACGAGTTGAGGAAGACCTGGCGCTTAGGGTTGCCTTGCACGATGGTGGTGTCGCTGGGATCGAAGCAGCCGGCTAGGAAGTCGGCGAGCTGCTCAAAGCGCGGGTCTGAGGTTAGAGAGGCGGACAGCTTGACCGATCCCGGAGCTGTCTTGGTCAAGGTATCGCAGGCGGTACCGGTGTCGCCGGACCAGGGTCCCTGCGTGCCATCGAAGACGAAAGTGCCGCGCTGATCGGCCTGGTAGAAGTCGTCCACCTGCGCCTGGCGGAGTTCGCCGCCCAAGTGAAGTTCATGCTTGCCGATCGTCCAGGAAAACGACTCGTCGAGATGGCCGGTGATGTCGTTGCGCCCGGAATTGACGGTAGCGCCGACGTAATCGAATCCATCCGACGACGAGCCTAAGCCGCTGCTGGCGGTTGGAGCGGCAATCTGGATGCGCGGAGAACCCGCCAGGGATGGCGCGGAGACGCCGGTATTCAAGCCCAGCGCGATGGGATTGTAATCGGTGCTCTCGTCGGAGAACGCCTGGTTGAAATAATTCACGCCGGCGAAGATCTGGTTCGTGATGCGCGGTGTGATGACGGTGTTATAGGTCAGCGAGTAGTTCTGCACGTGCATGGGCGCCACTTCGTAGTACGGCGAGAGAAGCGAGACCGTGGGAGCCACCTGCGGACCCTGGCCGACATACCACTTGAAGGAGAGCTTGTTGTCCTGATTGAAAGCGTAGTCGAGCTTGACGATGCCGTTGTGGCTGGCGCCCCACTCGTTTTCGGGATTGGTGTAGTTGTAGGGAGTGGCCGGCCCGGCCAAGGCTGCTGCCGGCCAAAGTCCCTGGCTGTTGCCGTTGCCATGCAGCAGATTCAATGCCACCGGGTTGACCGGCACGCCGTAGGCATTGAGAATCGATGTCGCGCCGGCCTGATAGGCGGCAGAGGGTTCGGTGGAGGGCTGATTGACGCCAATCAGAAAGCGCTGGTCCTCGTAAGTGGTGAAAAAGAAGAACCTGTCTCTCAGGATCGGCCCGCCGGCGGAATATCCGAATTGTTGATTGCGCAGCTCCGGCTTGGTGACGGACAACTGCGATTTGGCCGCCAGAGCTTCATTGCGGTTGTAGTAATAAGCACTGCCATGAAGCTGATTGGTTCCCGACTTGATCGAAAGGTTCACGGTGGCTCCGGGGCTTCGCCCGATATCGGGGCCAGCTTGCGTAACCGTCGAAACCTGCTCGATGGCATCGAGCGGAAGCGTCACTCCGGCGATTCCGCTGACACCGCCCTGGTTGGCGGCGGGAACGTTCCACCACACGTCGTTGTTGTCGGCACCTTCGATCTGCCAGTTGACCATGTCGGGGCGAGAGCCGTTCACCGATCCGTATCCCCCGCCGGAGTAGCCGGAATAACCCGGCGTTTCGGCGATCAACTGGGTGAAATCGCGGCCATTCATCGGTGTGTCCTGAATGGTTTCGCTGGGGATGTCGGTGGTTTCGACCGTGGATGTCGTGTCCAGCGTGAGCGCGTCGGCTGCCACTTCGACGGTCTCGCCTGAAGTTTCGATTCCAAGTTTCACGGGCAACGTATAGATGGCGCCGGCCGATGCGGGGACACCCTGGATTTTCTCCGCCTTGAAGCCCTTGGACGTGACGGTGACGTTGTAGTTGCCAACCGGGAGATCGCGGAAAGCAAACTCGCCGGCACTGGAAGTGATGGTCTTCGATACGACTCCGGTTCCGGCATCCACGATCTCGACGGACGCTCCCGGAACGACGGCCGCTGTCGGGTCCGTCACTGTCCCGTTGATTGCGCCGCGAAAGGTTTGGCCAAGGCTTGCAGCTGGCCGGGCGACCATCGTCACCATGGCCAGCAACAGGATCGCCATTACACTCCGAGTAGGTCGATGCTCCATGTGCACTGATCCTCCGAGAAGTCGGGTAGAGTTGTTCGGTTGCGCGCCCAGCCGAAAGAAGCAATTGCCGGATCGGGCGCCCATGAACGCAAGAACGCTATTTTTTCTTGGGATGTCTAGATGGGTGGAAGGTACACCGAAGTGCTTCCATTCCTCAACACTAGGAAGAAAACGCATAAGGAAGCAATGGAGATTTGGGGCGGAAGCTCGAATCTCCGCGCTTTAAAGTCGACCGAGAGCTTCCGCTTTGCGGCGGTGTTCCTGTCGATTTGGCCTATGCGATGCGCCGGCAGGCGCGGGCCATCCGATGCGAACCAACGATAGTGATGCACATCACAGGCGCGGGTGCGTGCTGGCACATCACTGCCCCGAGTTCGGTGCCACGCTCTTCTGTGCGAGGTGAATGACATGCCTGCTACTGGCGGCGAAGTCAGCGCGGAAGTCGGCGTGGAGCGCTGGACTCATCCGGCCGTGATCCTCGTCGCCACCAACCTGAGCGACCTGGACCGGCTCATGCCGTTTGCTTTCCAGATGGCCGGCGAGACCGGTGCACGGCTTCTGTTGCTGCACGTGCTGCCGGCCAGCGCGTCGCTCACGGTGGATGCGGCAGGCATGCCGTATTATGATCCTGCCGGCGCGATGGAATATGCCGGGAAGGACCTCGATCCGTGGTGCGAGCAGGCGCGCAACCAGGGCCTGCGCTGCGAAGCGCTAGTCCGCGAAGGCCATGCGGCCCAGGAGATCGTCGCCGCGGTGCGTCAGTTCCACTCCGATTGGCTGCTTCTTGGAACTCGGAGCCGGGGCAAGCTGGGTCAGTTGCTTCTTGGCTCCGTTGCAGAGCAGGTGCTGCGTTCGGTTAGACTCCCGGTCATCACCGTGGGACCCGAGGCTCATCTCCCCGTGGACGACAGCAACCAGCCAAGAACGGTGCTGCACGCCACCACATTGGGAGAGACCTCTCGCCCGAACGCAGCGCTTGCCTGCCAGATTGCGGCCGGCCAGAACGCAAAGCTCATCCTGCTGCACGTGCTGCCGCCCATCGACGAGATGCAGCGCAAGCACCTTCCCGCCGGATTCGATTCGGCAGTGCTGCACGAGCTGCGCACGCTGGCCGCCGAAACTGGCGCCGGCGCCTGCATGGACGTGGAAGCCAGGGTGCTGCACGGCAACCCGGCGATCGAGATTCTGGCCGAAGCCGCGGCTTGTCACGCCAGACTGATCGTTCTCGGCGCAACGCGCCACACCGCTTTCGAGAACCTGATGCGCGACCGGACCGTGCATCGCGTGCTGGCTCATGCGCGCTGCCCGGTGCTCACGCTGCGCGAACCGGCGGGGAAGGACCTCCACGTCGAGGCCGAGACCCTCGCGATGCATGCGTGAGGCCGAGGAGTTGGCGAGGATCGCGATAGGTTGAGGCGCCCTCCGAACTAAGAACATTCGAGTTCCGGATTGCTCGCGGGCCTCAGCTCGCGAGAAAACGGCTTGGACTGCCGGGGACGGGATATTTTACGGCTGCGGTTCGTTCATTTGGACAGTGCGAGTGGCCTTTGCATTTCCTCCACTCTTGCTCGCAGAGCCCACAAGCCCAACCCCGGATTGGCGACGAAGAAGATTCGCTCGCCATTGATCGTGTTGTAACCGTGATGGAGCTTGGTGGGATCGTAGCGGCTCTCCATCTCGGCTAAATCACCATACTCGAAGCCCACGCTCTCGATCTCTTCGCGCGTCAGGTGACCCGGGCACCAGGTGATGCGGAACCGGCCCTCGCTCGACGCATGAATGAGGTGCGCCGCTGCGCCCAGGCC
>JASHTH010000143.1 GCA_030040655.1 Acidobacteriaceae bacterium
GTAATCACCGTGTCGCAGCCGCGCGTGGGGCCGTGGTAGCCCTGCGGCAGTAGATCGATGTGCGTCTTCGCGATTAGCATTCCGTCACTCTTGCGCCACTCCAGAATGTCTACGGTCGAATCCAGTTCGTTCATCGAGTACGCCGTGTGGCCGTTGGGATGAAAGCGCAGCGTGCGCGGCCCCGCTCCGGGGCGTGAGCGATATATGCCGGCCGCCGCCAGCATCGCCGTCTCGGTGTTGAGGTGATAGATGTGAATGCAGTCGCCGCCCAGATCGTTGACGTAGGCGAAGCGATTATCCGGCGAGAAGCACGCGAAGTGCGCGTGTGCTGCCTCCTGGCGGTCTTTGTTGGGACCGTGCTGCGTGTAGTGCTCGCTCCAGACGAGCGGGCTTAGGCGGCCTGCGGCAATGAGAAAGCTGGCCGCGCTGCCGCCGCCGTAGTCGGCCGCCACCAGCACGCGGCCGGTGCGGTCGACCGCAATATGGCAGGTGCCCTTGCTCGCCGAGTTCTGCGCGGAAATCTGCGCGAGCTTCCCGTTCTCCACGCTGAAGCTCGCCACCGCGCCCGTGGGCTTGCCGTCGAAGCTTTCCACTTCCGAGGCAGCGTAGATATATCTGCGATCGGGAGAGAACGTAATCCAGTCGATGGTCGCAATATGCGCCGCGATACCGGCAGGCTCCAGTTCTGCCGTTGCCTGATTCCAGTCGTAGGCGAGAATTCCATCCGGCGATCCCGATGCGACAAAGACCCGCTGACGTTGGGGCGATGCGAATGAAGATTTGGAGGCAGCGAGCGCAGCGGCGGATGCACTCACGAGGAAGCTCCGGCGAGAGAGGTGAGTCATGACAGATTCGATTTTCACCGATGGCCCTCGCGCAGCGCCACTTGAGCGTTGGGCTCGTTTGCAAGGGTACCAGCTTCAGAGGTTGCAGAAAAAAGCTTTTGAATTCGGGTCCATGTGCCAGGGCGCGACTTTAGAGGTTGCGGAAAAACTCGCTTCACGGGCAGTTTTGAAAGGGCACGGCTTTAGCCGTGCCGGACAAGTCCCTTCTTTTTGATCTTTCTCGCGGGCTTCAGCCCGCGAAGAACCGGATGTATGGAGTTTTTCCGCAGCCTCGGAAGGCCTGGAGCTGTTCCGGCGAATCAGGGTTTTGAGCGCGAAGAATTCGTGCGGAAATGCGTCCTCAGGGGCTCAAGCCGAGACTCATTCTGCGGCGACTGCGGCACGGCTGAAGCCGCGCCCTGACACGTGTTCGCTCGCAACCGCCATTCACCGTCCCAGCGCGAACACCACATTCACCGTCGTCTCCACTTCGACCGGCTGGCCGTCGAGCGCGTACGGCCGGTAGCGCCATTGCCGCACGGCATCGATCGCGGCCTGCTCGAGCATCGGAGGGCCGCCGACCACGCGGAGATTCTCGATCGTGCCGCTCTTCGAGATCGTAGCCTGCAGCACGATGGTGCCTTCCACGCGCGCGGCAACCGCAATTGCCGGGTACACGGGCGTGACCTTATAAATCAACTGTCCAGACATCACTCCCGACGAAATATGGGCAGGACCTTGCGGAGCTTGCCGGACGACCGGCGAAGGGTTGGGGTGTCGAAAGACATCGCCGACGCTGCCGGGAACTCCGGAGTCCGAATCCCAGGATCCGACAGTGCCGTTCCCTGAGGGTTCAGGAGATTCTGGTTTGAGAATGCCTTTCGGGATTTGAGGCGGCGCGAGCAGATGGCCCGGTTCCAATTCCGGCCGACCCGGAGCAGCCTGCGTGGACGGCTCCTTCATGGGTGGAGGACTCGCGGGCGGTGGCGGTGGCACTTCCATCAGAAACGGAATGCCGACGTGCGGCAGGGCATCGGGATAGATGAGCGGAACGAGAATCAGCGCCAGCAGGATCGATCCGTTGAATACAAAAGCCGCAATCATCCAGCCGCGGCTGTGCGTGCGAATTCTGCAGGTGGATTCGAAGGTCGAGTCTTCGAACATGATGGCCTCCCGATTCGTGAAGTCAGCCGCGCCGTCCGGGAGTCCTGCAAGCCTCATCGCACACGCATCGCGAGCACTCGGCGTGCGCGAGGCGGCGCGGCGAGCGGCGTCAAGGCCCTCGGTTCATCCCCTTCGGAACCACTGTGCTCCTGTAGACACCGAGCGCAGAGAAACTGTTCCCGCGCGAATTCCTCGATGTCGTGCGATACACTTCGGGCATTCCATTGAGATCCCCTAGAGGTCGCGATGAAACTGTCTTTTTTGTTTTTGCTTGCCGCCGCACTCGCAGGATCGAGGGCCCAGCCGCCGCAAGGCGCAACTACGCCGGGTACGCAGCCCGATCCCGCCGCCACGCTTCGCTACATCCACAGCGCTTGGGACACGCTGACCCGCTCCGCCACCGACTGCCATTCTCTGGTGGACATCAAAGTCACCACCAATCCGGTGCTCTATCTCCCCGCCGAGATCCCCATCCCCAAGGATGCTCTCGAGGCCGGCCAGAAATGCCACGTGAAGATCGCTGCGCTGCCGCGGCGCATCGACAAGATTGCGGATGTGCGCCCCGAGGAACTGCCCGCGGAAGGATTGCTCTATCTTCCTTACCCATACGTCGTGCCCGGCGGGCGGTTCAACGAAATGTACGGCTGGGACAGTTACTTCATCGTGCTCGGATTGGAGGCCGACCATCGCGAAGCACTGGCCAAGAACATGGTCGATAACTTCTTCTTCGAGATCGAACACTACGGCAGCGTGCTCAACGCCAACCGCACCTACTATCTCACGCGCTCGCAGCCTCCCTTTTTTACGTCGATGGTGCGCGCGGTCTATGAAAACCCGGCAAGCTTTCCCGCGACGCCCTCCGGCCGCGAAGAAGCTCACGCATGGCTTGAGCAAGCTTACACGCTCGCCGAAAAGGACTACTCCACATGGACGCGCCCCGAGCACCTGGCCGGCACAGCCACCCTCGCTCGCTATTATGACTACGGCGTTGGCCCGGTGCCGGAGATGGCCGACGACAGCACTTACTATCCCGACGTGATTCGCTGGATGATGGCGCATCCCAAGGAGACCGGCGCGGGCTATCTCATCAAAGGTTCCGAACATCCCACCGGCGCTGAGGCCGAGCGCCTTGCGCAGACCAGTTGCGACGTGCGCACGAGCCGCGTCTGCGAGCGTGCCTGGGCCGACGGCTACCGCTTGAGCCGCGCCTTTTACAAGAGCGACCGCGCCATGCGCGAGTCTGGTTTCGATCCCAGCTTTCGCTGGGGTCCGTTCGCCGAGGCTACCAGTCACTTCGCGCCGGTATGCCTGAACAGCCTGCTCTATCGCTACGAACGTGACCTAGAACACTTCGCGCACTTGCTGGGCAAAGCCCAGGACGCAAAGAAGTGGGACCGCCGCGCCCAGGCCCGCGACGCCGCCATGCAGCGCTATCTCTGGGATGCAAAAGACGGCGTTTTCGCGGATTATGACTTCTATCATGCGCGCCGCTCGAGTTATGCCTATATCTCGTCGCTCTATCCGCTCTGGGC
>JASHTH010000144.1 GCA_030040655.1 Acidobacteriaceae bacterium
ACGTGAAGGCATTTTTTCGCTTTAGCTTCTGACTCGATAAGTTGACCCTGTTCAACGCAGATGGGAAACGAATCTTCCTTCCGAACAGGCGGAAGAAGAAACCGGCGTTTCATGTCGGTACTCGGGTACAGAAGTACTTGACTTGGAACAATCCGTAGTTCAACGTAACCCGATCGAGCCAGGATTGGTACTGGGAAAATTCCTAGGAATCGAGGAATCCGGGTGAATTCTTGTTCGCCTAATAACCGCTTATCGCTATGACGTAACAATTCCGTGCGAAACCGCATAGCGGGTCAGTTCGGCCGTGGTGCGCACTCCCAAATGGTCCATGATGCAGTTGCGATGGTATTCGACGGTCTTGGGCGAAATGTGCAGCAACGCCGAGATTTCCTTCCCGGTCTTGCCTTCGGCGACAAGTTGCAGGATTTCCCTCTGGCGGGGCGTGAGAGCCGCGCCAAACATTTCCGCGGGATTGACTCCGGGATGAAGCCGCGTGTATTCGGCTGCTTCGCTGCCGGCGTGCGGGGTTACGTAATAATGGTTGCTCAAAACCAGGTGCATCGCCCGCAGGAGCTCCGTGGTGGCCGATTGCTTGGCGACATAGCCCGAGGCGCCGGCCTGGAAGGCTGCTCGCACGTAAGCGGGATCGAGCTGCTGGGTAACGAAGACAATTTTCGCCGCGGGCAGAGAACGGCTGATCCTCCGTGCCGTCTCGATTCCATTCATTTCCGGCATGCCCACGTCGAGAACCACTGCGTCGGGCCTGAGTTTTTCGGCCAATTCGACGGCCAGCAATCCGTTGGTGGCGGTGCCGACGATCTCGAACTCTTCGGCAAGCCGGCGCGCCAATCCCTCCAGCATCAGGACATGATCGTCGGCGAGCAGGATTCTCTTAAGCATGGCCGTCCACGGGAATGTCGACGAAGACGGTAGTTCCCTTGCCAAGCTCGGAATGCACCGCCAGGGTTCCGCCGGCAAGCCGTGCCCGCTCCTGCATGGAAATCAAGCCAAGTCCAACCAACGGAGTATCTTCCGTCAGATCGAATCCCACGCCAAAGTCCATCACACGAAGATGAAGATGTCTGTCATTCCCCGAAAGGACCACCTTTACGTGCGTTTTGCCGGCGTGCTTGGCGATGTTTCTCAAAGCTTCCTGGCTGATGCGATACATGGTCGTCGCGACTTCGGGCGGCCAGCTTTCCGGCAGGTCCTGCGCCGTAAAGGTAACGGGCATTCCCTCGCGCCGGCCGAATTCATCCACCATCGCTCGAAGCGCCTCCGTGAGACCCAGGTCCTGGAGAATCGAAGGATGCAGGTGGTGCGAGATCTGGCGCACGCCGGTGTTCAACGAGGCAAGTTGCTCCTGCGCCTGTTGGATGCGAGCGGCGTCGTCGGCAACGCAGGTTGTTGCATTGACCTGCGACAGAAGCATCTCGACCAGGCTCAGCCGCTGGCTGATGTCGTCGTGGAGCTCCCGAGCGACCCTTTGCCGTTCCTCCTCCTGCACGGTAAACAGATGCGCCGTCAGTTCGCGAAGCTCTCCCTGGGTGCGGCTGAGCCTCCGTCCCGCAACCTCGAGCTCGTCTTCCAGCGCCACCTTCTGGTCTGAAGCCAGCAGCTCCGCCTCGCGCCGGAGGGTGATGTCCTCAATCATCAGCAACAAAACGCGGCTTCCTTCGGTGGAGAGCGCCAGTCCCTTGATCAGCAGGGTTTTCTTCCGCATGGCAGCCGACTGATGCTCGAATTCGAGCATGGCTCCGTTCCGCCCTTGAAGGAGACGTTCGAGTTTCTCGCGGAAGCCGTTCAGACTCCACTTTTCGCTCACCAGTTCCGGTAACGAGCGCCCCTCGAGATCCTTGTTGGGAAGCTGCACCAGCTCGCGAAATGCGGTGTTCACGGTGCGGATGGAGCAGTCCTGATTGAGGACCACGACGGGAACGGGCACCGATTCCACGACGGAACGGGCGAAGTCGCGGGCATCGACAAGGTGCTGCTGGCTGCGGCGAAGCTGGTCGATGTCGACCAGGACCACCACCAGTCCCTCGATCTTGTTGTCCGAGGTGCGATAGGGACGCACACGGAGCAGGTGCCACCGTCCTTCGCGGTCCTGGACTTCGAGCTCGCGGGTCCCCAGAGTTTCCAGGACGTCCTGCAGGATGGGCTCGATGTTCTCGATACTGAGCTGCAGGCGAATTTCACTGATGGATCGGCCAATGTCGTTGGAGCGCAGGTTGAGCAGGCGCTGCATGGGCGGGGTGAACTGGCGGATGCGCAGGCCGCTGGTCAACATGAGCAGGGGGATATTGACACTGGTGAGCAGGTTGGCCAGGTCGTTGCCGGTCTGCGTGAGGACGTTATTTCGCTGCTGGAGCTCGTCGTTGACGGTCTGCAGTTCCTCATTGGCGCTTTGCAGCTCCTCCTTGGTGGTTTCGAGCTCCTCGTTGGTGCTCTGCAACTCCTCATTGGCCGACTGGATCTCCTCGTTGGCCGAAACCAGCTCCTGGTTGCGCGCATCGCGCTCCTCAACGAGAGACTGGAGATGAAAGCGCGTAGAGGTCAGGTCCTGGCGAAGCTGGGCGATCAGGCGATCCTTTTCGTCCACGCTTAGGTGCAGCGTGGCCGGCTGCTCCAGCGGCCGCGCATCCTCGGCGTTGGGAAGAGTCTGAAAGAGAATGAGGAAACAACGGGGACGCGACGAAGCGCTGGTAATGGGCAGAACATCGACCTGGATGGTCTGTTCGCCCGCCTGCCCATCGATCATCGTGGCAACTGTGGAAGTGGGAATGTTTTCGCGGATGGCGCGTTGGGCGGCGATGTGAACCTCACTGGCGATGCCGTCGTGAAGCACCCGCAGCAGATTCCAGCTCACCGCACCGGGGGTGAGCTCGAGAAAGTTGGAGGTTTGCCCGCGCGATTGCAGCACGTTCATGCGGTCGTCGATGATCAGGCCCGGCGGCCCAAAACGCGCCAGTACGATGCGATCGGCCGCGCGCTGCAACTCGAGTTCGGGCCAGATTCTCGACTCGATCTCTGCCGTGGAAGCACGGCCCAGGGCAGGATGCCTAGTCATCGCGTAGATGCGCGACGGCTCGTAGTGGAAGGGCAGCTTGTTGCCGGTTTTCAGATAAATCTTGTTTTTGCGGTCGACCGTAGAGAAAACCTCTCCATAGTCGCGCAAGCCCTCCGACATGCCCAACAGAATGTAACCGCCGGGCTCGAGCGCGTAATGGAAGGTGAGCATGATCTGGCGCTGCAGTGCCTGGTTGAAATAGATCATCACATTGCGGCAGCTCAGAATGTCGATGTGCGAAAAAGGCGGGTCGTTACACAGGTTCTGCCGGGCAAAGATGCAGGTGTCGCGCACGCGCTTGGAGACCTGGTAGCCATGGTCGGATTTGATGAAGTAGCGGCGCAGGCGGTCGGGCGAGATCTCCGCCGCCAGCGTTTCCGGGTAGACGGCGGTCCGGGCCGCTTCGATCGACTGTTCGCTGGCATCGGTGCCGAAGATCTGCACGGGAATATCGAGGCCATTCTGAGAGAGATGCTCGAGGATGGTGATCGCGAGCGAATAGGCTTCTTCGCCCGTGGAGCAGCCGGCGCACCAGATTCGGATCGGCTTGTCCGGCGGCCGGTCCTGAAAGAGGACGGGCAGCACATTGTCGCGAATCGACTCCCAGAAGGGGGGATCGCGGAAGAAGCGGGTGACGTTGATCAGCACGTCTTCCTGCAGCGTGTGCAGCTCGTCGCTGCGGAGGTGAAGAAAACGAAGATAGTGCGCCAGATGCTCCATGCGCAGCAGAATCATGCGGCGGGCGATGCGCCGGCGGATGGTTTCCGGCTTGTAAAGGCGAAGGTCGAGTCCGGAGAGGCCGCGAAGCAACTGGAGAATCTTCTGGAATGATTGCTCATCGTCGGGGGCGACGATGCCCTGCTCCAGGGAACGCACCTCGGGACGGGTAAACTGGTGCGCCAGACGGGCCAGTTCGACCGCGATCTCGGCCGGAGGGAGGACCAGGTCGACATGATCGGAGGCGATGGAGCTGCGCGGCATGCCGCTATGCTGCGCGGTATCCGGGCTTTGGACTAAGGCGATGCCGCCTTCCCCCTTGATCGCCTTCAGGCCCAGGGCGCCGTCGGCGTCGGCCCCGGAAAGAACGACGCCGATGGCGTGGTTTTTCTGATCCAGGGCCAGCGAATGGAAGAACTTGTCGATGGTGCGCGGCACGCGGTCGGCCGAGGGCCGGACTTCCACATGAAACATGCCCCCGCGCAGCGTAAGCGACTGATTCGGCTGAAGGACGTAGAGGTGATTGGGCTTCGGGCGCTGCCCGTCCTCGATGGAGGCAACGGGCATTTGCGTGTAACGCTCGACGATCTCGGACATGAAACTGCGTTGGTCCGGCGCCAGGTGCGTCACAAGCACAAAGGACATCCCGGTCTCCGGATCAAGATTCTCCAGGATCTCGCGAAAGGCTTGCAGCCCGCCGGCGGATGCGCCAAATCCGACGATCGGGTACATCAGTGCCGGGGATTGATGCTCCTCGGCTTCGGACTCGATCTCAATCCCCACGGGAGAGGGCGGGCGTTCCATCCCGGCGGGAACAAGCGCCACGGCGCCGTCGTCCTGGTCAGGATATGGCTTTTGCACGACGAGCTCTTTTTTGGGGGTCCCCGAAGCTGCCGGTTTGCCGTTCCGCTTTCTTCGTGGCCTGTCCTTTGCCATAACTCTCTCGCTGATCGCCTATAAGCATATACCTGTTGCAAGTTGCCCAGATGCGATGTTGCGCGGACTTTAATGGTGTTTGAATTCCTCGACGTTATGGAACAGCAGGTCATCAAAAGTCGGGGAAGAAACCGAGTTCGCGCGAGACTTTGCGGTGAGTCCCGGCTTGCGTGGAATCCGGAAGGAGACGGCCGGGAGGCCTCGGTCGGGCCGAAGGGGCACAAGGGAAGTTCCTAGTAGGGAAGGATGAATGTCCTATCATGTCCAGAAACCAGTACCGAATGAGCCGCGTCGCCGGAGCATCTGCTACACTTTCGCGCATGAGCGCCAAGACCCGCAGGCAGTTTCTTCGCGAGGGCTCCGGCGCGGCCGCGGGATTCAGCTTGCTGCCGGCGCTGGCGCATGCCTCGAACTCCGCACCCTCCGTCCACTTTCCCGCCGAGCCGCGAAAACGAGTGTCGGTTGCCGCGTATCCTTTTCGCGAGTTCATCGTGGGGTGGAGAGGCTGGGACGGCAAGACGGAAAGCCGGGTTCCGGCGGCGCAGCAGGTCGAATTGAAAGACTTCGCGGCTCACG
>JASHTH010000145.1 GCA_030040655.1 Acidobacteriaceae bacterium
GTCTTTAGGAACCGCAGGATACTCTGGAGAGTAGCCGATGGGGTATGCTTCCTTCGATGAGGGGTGAGCGATGCCAGTGGTCGAGACTGCGGTGGACAAGCCGGCTGCGCAGGGGGCAACGATGGAGATAACCGTAAGCCGCCAGGATCTGGTGAGGGAGCTGACCGCCACGCAAAGCGTGGTGGAGCGCAAGACGACCATCCCCATCCTGTCGAATTTCCTGATCGAAGCCGAGGGTGAACGGCTGACGATCACGGCCACCGACCTCGATCAGGCCATCCGCACCAGCGCGGCAGTCAAAGTGAAAAAGCCCGGCGCCTGCACCATTCCCGCCCGCAAGCTCTTCGACTACATCAAGCTCCTGCCCGACGGCGATATCTCCATCAAGCTGCTCGAAAATCACTGGGTGCAGATTCGTGCCGGCCGGTCCAACACCAAGATGGTTGGCATGGCCCGCGCCAATTACCCGCAGGTGCCCGGGTTTCCCACCGTTGCTGCAACTCGTCTCTCGCTGTCGGCGCTTAAGACTCTGATCGCCCGCACCGTCTTCGCCATTTCCAACGAAGAGTCACGCTACACGCTCAACGGCGCACTGCTCGTCCTCAAGGCCGAATCGCTCGCTATGGTCTCGACTGACGGCCATCGCCTCGCCTGGGTGGAGAAGCCCAACGAGAACCACGAAGGCGTCAGCGGCGAAAAGCGCGTGCTCATTCCGCGCAAAGCTCTTCACGAATTGCAGCAATTACTCTCCGCCACCGACGATGAATCGGTCGAGTTCGCCGACGACGAGCACACGCTATTCTTCCGCATCGGCCACCGAACGCTCAGCACGCGCCGCCTTACCGGCCAGTTCCCCAACTTCGAGGCCGTAATGCCGCGCGACAACACGAAGTTCGCCGTGGTGCGCGCCGACGAGCTATCGGCCTCCATCCAGCGCGTGGCGCAGTTTGCCGACGAGCGCTCGGGTGCCATTCGCATGCGCCTGGAAAGCAACGAGCTCAAGATCAGTTCGAGTTCAACGGAGAGCGGCGAAAGCGAAGACACCATTGATACGCCCTACTCCGGCGACCCCATCATGGTGGGTTTCAACTCGTCGTATATTCTCGACTTTCTCAAGGCGCTGGGCAACGAAGGCGAAGTGCGCATCGAGTTCAAAGACTCGCAGTCGGCCGGCCAAATGCGCCCCGAAGACCCCGACGCCGAATACCGCTATCGATATGTGCTGATGCCGATGCGGATCTAGTTACTTTGATGGACGGGCAAAGCGGAGGTGGAATTCGCTTTCAACTCGCATCATTACTCTCCAGTCTTCGGGACCAATGTTTCGTGGCTCAAAACGCACTTCCATTTCCCATCCTCCCAAGACCACGCGTCTGTTTCGCGTTCCATCACATCGAAGGGTTTCCCGCCAAACACGCCCGCGAGATGTAGCTTGAATGTGACCAGCGCCGAGTTTCCGTACACCCGCACTCTGGGCTCCGACATGTCGAACGCCGTGAGGGTTCGTACGCCAGTCCTGATCCCCTCAGGAAAAATGAAGTTACCCTCCGCTACGTCGCCAAATCCGGTTACGACAGCCCAGCCGTCAGACAGATAAGTCAAAATTGCGTCCGCATCGTTGTCTTGCAGTGCCTTGGCGAGCCCTTTCTCGGCTGTCATAACGTTTTCTGCGGTCGGCCGTGAATCCGCCTTCGAGCTTTTTGCCGCCGCTGAGACCGCCGTGCCGGCGATCAACATCCACAAGGTGATGGACAAAGCAATTCTCTTCATGACAGCCTCCTTTCCGTCACTTCTCATTCTTCTTCGGCATCATCGCTTCGTGAGTCAGCACGCACATCCAACGGCCATCCATCCAGATCCACACGTCGGTCTGCCGTTCTTGGACATCGAAGGGCTTCCCGGCAAAGACGCCCGACGTAGCCACCTTCGTTGTGATCAGCACCATCTTTCCGTACATGCGTATCCTGGGATCCGAAATCTCGAACGTCTTACGGGTCAGCGTGCCGGACTTGATCCCATCAGGGAAAACCGAATTTCCCTCCCCTAATCCGCCTCGTCCGGAAACCACCGCCCAGCCCTCCGCCATATAACTTTGGATTGCCTCCGCATTGTTCTCCTGAATGGCCTTCGCCAGAGCTTCTTCGGCATCCATAGCGCCCTGCGCGGTTGCTACGGCAGCTCCCTTCGGGCTTTGTGCTGCCGCAGAGAATCCCATGCCGGCAACGACCATGCACCCGCAGATGGACGCAACGATTTTCCTCATGGCAAATCCTCTCCTCGCACCGCAGAGTCCCGTTCTCAGCCGAAGAGTAAGTCACGCGGTCCCTTATGATTGCGGCCTTTGATGCAGATAGAGCGATTCTTGCGGCGAACCGAGGGTTACGCGCGCCGGGCCGCAGCCGCGCAGCCACGCGCGAAAGCTACAATACCTGCTGTGCTCCGGCGCGACGATCTCGGTTTTCCCACCTTCTGGACGATTCAGATCTCCGCGTGGCTCTGCTTCTACGTCTGGGGATCCATCTCCCTGCTGCCGAATCTGCGTCTGCCCGGAGCTCTGCTCGGGAACAACGTCTTTTTCGTTTCACTCTTCGTCGTCAGCTCTCTCCTGCGTCCCGTTTGTCGCTCCCTGATGGGCCGCGCGCTCTCCTGGATCGCCCTTGAGGTGCGGGCCTTTGCCTGGTCGCTGCCCGGCGGAATCATCGCTGGCTTCGTCATCGAGCGCGCGACATTGCTGCACCACCCCTTCAGCTTCCCCGACTGGCTTGGCGACGCGGTCCGCTCCACGTTCATTCTCTTCGTGTGGTGCAGCCTCTACTTCAGCATCAAGCTATGGCAGCAATCCATACGCGAACGAGACAGGCTCCTGCGCGCACAGGCCGAAGCGCGCGAGGCCCGCCTCAGTGCCCTCCGCTATCAGCTCAACCCGCATTTTCTCTTTAACTCGTTGAATGCCGTATCCACCCTCGTTTTGGAAGGGAATCCTCCCGCAGCCACGCGCATGTTGGCGCAGATCGGCGATTTTCTCAGAACCATCCTCGACACCGACGCCCCGCGGGAGACGCCGCTCGCTCAGGAGGTGGCCTTCACCGAGCAGTATCTCGCCATTGAGCAGACGCGCCTCGGTCCGCGACTGCGCGTCGACATGTCCATCGCTCCCGAAACTCTCGACGCGCTCGTGCCCGGCATGCTGCTGCAGCCGCTCATCGAGAACGCCGTGCGCCACGGCATTGCGCCCCTCGTCGAGGGCGGAACGATCCACATCGAGAGCAAACTCAACGGCGCTCGACTGCAGATTACCGTTCAAAATTCGGGCCCGGCCAGGTCTCGCCTCACGCCGCCCAGCGACTCTGCCGGCGGCATCGGGATCAGCAATACGGCCGAGCGCCTGAAGACGTTCTATGCCGCGAACCACAAATTTCTGTTGCAATGGCCGGAAACAGGGGGCTGCGAGGTTACTGTAGAATTGCCATTCCGCACCAACGTGCAGCCACAGGCAGCCGCATGATGCGTGCGCTGATCGTCGATGACGAAAGGCTGGCGCGCCGCGGCGTCGTTTTGCGGCTCAGGAAATTCAGGGATATCGAGATTGTCGGCGAATGCACCGACGGCTTGTCGGCAGTGGAAAAAATCCTCGAACTTTCCCCCGATGTTGTTTTCCTCGATATACAAATGCCCGGTATGGACGGTTTCGAAGTCCTGCGCGGCTTGCCCAGAGATAAAATGCCAGGCGTCATCTTCCTGACCGCATACGAGCAGCACGCCCTGCGAGCCTTCGAAGTACACGCTCTCGACTATCTGCTCAAGCCAATCGACGACGAGCGCTTCACCGCGGCCGTCGAGCACGCCCGCAGGCTCGGCGATTCCGCCTCCAGACTCCGAACCACCGAACGCATCCTCCAGATGCTTGGTCGCGACGAGGAGAAATATCTCTCCCGTTTCATCGTGCGCACCGGCTCACGTATTCATATCGTGCCCGTTGAAGACACCGACTGGATTCGAGCAGCAGGAGACTATACCGAACTGCACGTTCGCGGCCGCACGCATCTTCTGCGCGAAACCATGAATTCCCTTGAACAAAGACTCGACCCTGCAAAATTCCTCCGTATCCACCGCTCGCGAATCGTGCGAACCGGTTGCATCGTGGAATTGTGCCCCATCGACAATCGCGAGTATCTGATCCGACTGATCGATGGATCGCAGCACCGGTCCAGCCGGACCTATGCCGACAGGCTAGACGAGTGGTTGATTCGAGGCAAAGCTCAGTGATGAACCCCCGGGCAGAGCTGCATCTGCGGTGCGGACTCGATGTTGGTTGGAAGGGGGTGTGAGCGAATTCCATCGAACTGCCGGCGCGGCACACATGAGAATCGCGGCTCGCGCGCCGTTCACGACGTCAGCGTCACCGTAATCGTCTTCCATCCCTCGCCGGGCGGGAAGTGCAGATGGAGCGGAATCGGAATCGAGAGATCCGCTTCGGTATCCGCCCTGATCGCGAGTTCGGCCGTCGGCTGCTCCGTTTCGGGAGCTTCGACTGTAGCTGAATGATGACTACTCCCGTCCGCGCAAGACTGCTGCTATCACGCGAGGACTCCGCCGCCCGTCGATGACGGCTACAATCCACTTGGGTTCGAGCTCGGGTGCATACGCAATCAGATAACTGCGGACAACCTTGAACCGCAGCGGTCGGGAAGTAAGATCGAGGCGGTGAAATCCGCTGTGAGGAAACGTCGCGAGCAAGTCGAACGCAGCTAAGAATTCTTCAAGCAGCCGATCAGCGGCTCCGGGACTATAGCGGCCAATGGTATCGTGGATTTCTTCCAGGTCGCCGTAGGCTGCAGGATGAAGAGCGTACCCCATCAGGCGATTGACTTGCGGCGCGCCGCTGCACGCTCTTTGATCAACCGCACGGCCTCAGGCCCATCCATGGGCTGAACCTCTCCGCTTGCAATCTCGTCGTATCGGCTGTCGAGCATGTCGCGAAGTTCATCAACCTCGCTGAAGTAACTAGCAATAGCGTCCTCGACCAAATCGGCTGCCGGACGGCCAGTCTTGGTGGACCACTGCTCTACCTTTGCTGCGAGTTCGGGTTCGAGGCGCAATTCCATGCCTTGAGCGTAGGCAAATGGATGAAGGATGTCAATTCCGGTTTCCAGCCATGGCTCACCAACTGAGCGTCACCGTAATCGTCTTCCATCCCTCGCCGGGCGGGAAGTGCAGATGGAGCGGAATCGGAACCGAGAGATCCGCTTCGGTATCCGCCCCGATCGCGAGTTCGGCAGTCGGCTGCTCCGCACCGGGCGCCGGGCCGGGAGCAACTTCGGGGTCGGCCTGCACCCTGGGAATGAAGCGCCGATGGCGGATCAGGGTCAAGACTCCGTCACCGCCCGCGAGTCCTTCCACGGTAAGAGTCAGCTTCC
>JASHTH010000002.1 GCA_030040655.1 Acidobacteriaceae bacterium
GCCATGATGGTGAATACCGCAGGCGCCAAGCAAGTGGCCAATGGCAAGCATGGCGCTCAATCGGCGACTTCGCAGTTCGCCATCGTCCGCGTCGACGAGCGCAGAGAGGTACGCATCGTGGGAGCCATCCATATCAGCCCAACCGGCAAAATCACCCAGGACGAGAACGTCATCCCCGCCAAGGTCGAGGTGCTGCCCGGCAAGCACTGGCTCAAGCTCACGCCCGAGCAGCCGCTGACCATCGGCGACTACGCGCTGATCGAAATTCTCTCGACTTCCGACATCGACAGCTCAGTGTGGGACTTTCGCGTGAACCCGACGCTGGGCGACAATCCCGGCTCGCTGGGGCCGATCCTGAGTCAATAGCTCACGAAACTGTTGTGCTGCGTACCGTTACGCTATACATTGCGGATGGATGATCCGCAGCTTCCGGCATAAGGGCGTCGAAAAGTTTTTCTTGACTGGTTCCAAGGCCGGCATTCAGCCGGATCACCCGAAGAGACTGCGCCGACAGCTCTCATCGCTGAATGAAGCAATAAGACCGGAAATGATGAACGCCCCGGGGAGGAAGCTACACTCGCTTTCGGGAGAGTTCGAAGGGCATTGGGCAATCACGGTCAACGCCAACTGGCGGCTCACATTTTCGTTTGAAGGCAGCGATGAACCGATATCCCGGGTTACGCGTCGGGCGCTTTGGCCCGCGTAAACTTCTGCCGGCGCTTGTCCCACTCATCGGAGGAGAAGAAACGCGGACCCACGTCGATCAATCGGGGAATCATGTTGAAGACGGCGATGCGCGTCCAGGCGCGTCCGTTGCGCTGGCGAAGGCCCTTTTCATTCAGGTCGCTGACGATCGCCGAATAGGAGAAGTCCTGCACCAGCCCCTCCATCATCACCATCAGCGCCTGGTGCTCCTGGGGATGCACCTCGAGCCGCTTGCAGTCGTCGGAGATCTTCAGCCCGTAGGGGATATCTTCATTGAATGCCGTGCCCTCGGTGGGCGCTTCCTGATCGGGCAGTTCGCGCCGCCACTCGATCGAAACCATCTGCCATCCGGCCGCGGTCCGCTGGCGAATGATTTCCGGGCTGAACGGCTCCGAGATTACGTCGCGAATCCTCTCAAAGTACGCCATCGCAGGCCTCCGTACATGGAGCTTCGGAAAAACATTCGTAGCAATTCGTCTTCCAAAGCAAAACTCGCCCTATTCCCGGCAAGCGATTCATCGACAAAGAGATAGGTGGCGAAGGCTCCACAAAACTGGATGGGAGCTCGTCCGTTTCCGCGAAACTGCGTTCGGTTTCGGACGGAGCCGATTACTCCCGCACGCCGATTCCCAAAGCCTTCATCTTGCGGTAGAGATGGCTGCGCTCGAGGCCGAGCAGCTCCGCCGCGCGGCTGATATTGTTGCGCGCCTCCTCGATCTTCTTCAGGATGTACTCACGCTCGTAGGCATCGCGCGCCTGCTGCAAGCTGGAGAAGTCCTCGTTCATTCCTCCGCCCGATTTCGGGTTCAGCAGAGGCAGGTGCTTACGTTCGATACGAAGCACTCGCGGATTGAGAATGAGCACGCGCTCGATGACGTTCCTCAGCTCGCGCACGTTGCCCGGCCAATGATACTCGCAAAGCACTTCCAGCGCCTCCTCGCCGATCTCCATGCGCGGGCGGCCGTATTGGCGGCCGAATTCGGCGAGAAACTCGCGCGCCAGCAAGGGAATGTCGCGCTTGCGCTCGCGCAGCGGCGGCACCGCGAAGGGAACCACGTTGAGCCGGTAGAAGAGGTCTTCGCGAAAGTTCCCCTTGGTAATCTCCTCTTCCAGGTCCTTGTTGGTTGAGGCGATCAGGCGCACATCGACGCGCAGCGGCTGCGTGCCGCCCACAGGCGTGAACATCTGGTCGTCCAGGGCGCTTAGCACCTTGGCCTGCGTCTTCAGGCTCATGTCGCCTACTTCGTCGAGAAAGAGCGTTCCCCCGTCGGCGCGCTCCAGGGTGCCGCGCTGCTCCGGAGGTCCGCCAGGCTGCGCGCCGTGGCGATAGCCGAAGAGCTCAGCCTCGATGTGCGCCTCGGGGATGGCCGCGCAGTTCAGCTCGACGAAGACGCGGTCGCGGCGCAGGCTTTCGGCGTGGATGGCGCGCGCGATCAGCTCCTTGCCCGTCCCGGATTCGCCATAGATGAGCACCCGCCCATTGGTGGGCGCCATCAGCCGGATCTGCTGGCGCAGCGCCTTCACCGGCACGCTTTCGCCGGTGAGCACCGTGTTCAGGCTGAACTGCCGCTTGAATTCGAGATTCTCCGCGCGCAGCCGCCGCGCCTCGACGGCATTTTTGAGCACGATCAGCGTGCGGTCGAGCGACAGCGGCTTCTCGAGAAAATCGAATGCGCCCAGTTTGGTCGCCTTCACGGCGGTTTCGATGGTGCCGTGGCCGGAGATGATGACCACCTCGGGTCGGATTTCGACGGCCATCTGGTGCAGATCGGCGAGTACGTCGAGCCCGTCGCGGTCGGGCAGCCAGATATCGAGCAGAACCACGTCGTACGGCGCATCCTGCAGCAGAACCAACGCCTCGCCCGCGGTGGCCGCGGTGGTTACGCCAAACCCCTCTTCGCGCAAAATCTCCTCGAGCGACGCGCGAATCTCTGCCTCGTCGTCGACGACCAGGACATGGTTCATGAACGCGTTCCCGTCATCCGGGCAGTCGAGTGAACCTCTTCCCCGGCATCGGCCGGCTGCTTGCCATTGGCGCCCTCGATCAGCGGAAGGCGAAGAAGGAAGCGCGCGCCTTTCGGGCTGTTGGCCTCGGCGCTCAGGCTGCCGCCGTGCTCCTGCGCGATCTTGGCTGCAATCGCCAGCCCCAGGCCGGTGCCGCGATGCTTAGTCGAGTAGAAGGGCAGAAACAGCCTTTCGCGAATCTCGTCGGTAATTCCGTGCCCGGTGTCGGAGACCGTGACCTCGACCGCAGACCCGTCCTCGCTGAGTGCGCTGTGGATGCCCAGGATGCGCAGCAGGCTTCCCTGCATGGCCTCAGCCGCGTTGTCGACCAGGTTGGCCAGCGCGCGGCGTATGGCGTCGGGGTCGGCGAGCACCAGCGGTAGGTCCGGCTCCAGGTCCCTTTGGACGGCGATGCCGTCGAGCCGACCGGCAAACAGCGCCAGCGCCTCTTCCGCCACCTTGTTCATATCGCAGGGCCGCGGCTGCGGAGCCGGAAACTGCGCCAGCGCGGAGAATTGGTCGACCAGCGTGCGCAGCGTTCCCACGCAGCCCAGAATCACTTCGCTGCACTTGCGGATGATGGAGAGCGACTCCGGCTGTCCGCGGTCGAGATGCCGCCCGATGCGCTCCGCCGAAAGCGCGATGGGCGTGAGCGGGTTCTTGATCTCATGCGCCACGCGCTGCGCCACTTCCTTCCACACCAGCTGGCGCTGCGCGCGCAACAACTCCGTGGTATCTTCCACCACCAGCACTGTTCCCGGCCGTCCCGGCGCTAGATCGAGGCGCGCGCTGGTTACGGCCAGGTGCACGGTGCGGCCACGCACATTGATTTCGAATTCGGTGGACGCTGCGCCCATCCGCTGGCCGCGCCGGATCACGCCGGCGATGTCTTCGGCGCAGTCTGCCGGCATCAGCGTCTCAATTTTCCGGCCATGGGTGTCGGTTTCCTCATGGAGCCCCATCAACACCGCGAACGCGCGGTTGGCCTGCAGCACCGTCCCCGAACCATCGAGCGTGACCACGCCCGACGGGATCGTCTCGACGATCGTCTCCAGCTCGCGGCGCCGCTCTTCGACGGCCCGGTTGGCGGCAGTGAGTTGAGCCGACGAACTCTCGGCCAGATGGCGGCTGGCCTCGAGATCGGCCGCCATATGGTTGAACGATCGGACCAGATCGCCCATTTCGCCGGTTGCGGCCAGCGCCACGCGCTCTTCGTATTTGCCGGCGGCAATCTCGTCCATGGCGTCGGCCAGCGCCTCCACCGGCCGGGTGATCTGTTTGGAAAGGAACAGCGCCAGCCACACGCTGGAAAAAAAGACGAAGACGGTGATGACCAGAAGGGCCAGGAAGAAATTGGTGCGGATCTGATTGCGGATGCGAAAGAGCTGCCAATATTCGGTCGCGCCCGTGCGAATCCGGGTCACCGTTTGGCTCAATCCCTGCGGCATGGGCAACCCGACCAGCACCATGTTTCCCGCCCCCGTGGCCGAAACCCCTAGGGCGTAATCCTGTCCGCCAATCTTCACGATGGGCTCGTCGTTCCGCTGCGCGGCTGAAAGCAGATTGCTTGAAAGCTGGCCCGTCAACGGAACTGGTACGCCGCGGTCCCCTTCGTCCAGCCACGGCAGCAGGCTGGCTGGGCTGTTTTCCGCCGGCATTTGATAGCTGGCCCTGATCTGCCGGTTCGTTCCATACACAGCAGCGAATCCGCCCGCCAGGGTGATGCGGTGAGAACTCAATTCGTCCTCAAGCTTTGCAGGGTCGTGGTCCGGGGCGCCCGAGGCCGCGATCGATTCCGCCTCGACGCGCGCGTTGCTGGTCACGTATTGGGAAAGTTCGAGCACAACCCGTGTCGAATCTTCGTGCAGCTCCGAGGTTCTGGGAGAAAACCACCGGTCGATGGAGCGGTTCATCAGCGTAAAGCTGAACAGGAACATGAAGACCGCGGGCGTGAGCGCGATGAGCGCCGCGCCCACCACCATGCGGTTGCGCAGGCGGGCGCCGAGTGCGGTGCTGCTCTGGCCGGCATACAGTTTGAGAATGTTGCGCAACAACAGCATCAGCAGCGCCATCAGCAGCAGAAAAAGCACCACCGTGAGGCCGGTGAAGATCAGCGTCTCGCCCGAGGTCTCGGGATTGAGGAAGCGCACACTCGACGTGTTGAATGCGTTCAGCGCGCCCAGCAGGGCGAAGAAGAGCAACGCACTCCCCGCAAGAAGCGCAAGATACCGGTGCCGTGAATCGCCGAAGAACGGCATGGGGCGATTATAGAGCGAAGCCAGTCGAACCGGTATTGCAGCCCCAGATGCCGGCAGGCGTATCTCCGAATCCGATGAACAAAGCTCAAGCCGACCGGATCAAGCAGCGAGCACCGCGCAAAACTCCCCTTAAGACGGCGAAAGGCATCTTTGAGCCTTCGGCGGTTTGATGTGGCCGCTCCATCCGCCGTGCCGCATCGGCTCATCGCTCCTCACTCGCCTGCGGCGCAGGAAAGGTCGGCGCAGCGTGACGGAAGTCGCGAAGAAATTTCGCAAGGATGCACGAGGGGCTTCCATGCGAATGAATCCGATTGCCCGTTCCCTGATTGCCGCCATTACTTTTGCTGCCGGCGCCGCTAGCGCGCAAGAGAAGGTCATCTACAGCTTCCAAAACCCCGACGACGCAAGTACTCCCAAGGGCAGTCTCGTCTTTGACGCGTCGGGAAACCTCTACGGAACAAGCTACTACGGCTATTACGGCGATATAGACGATGCTACCTCCGGCACCGCCTTCGAAC
>JASHTH010000146.1 GCA_030040655.1 Acidobacteriaceae bacterium
AGAGGCGATGAATCGCGGCGAGATCGCGCATCGCGCAGCCTCTCGCTGTCGATGCGAACCCCGACCGGGATTCGTTCCACGCGAAAATACTCCACGTCGATCAAGACCGTGCGATCGGGAAGGATTTGGGGCGCGATCTTGCCTGCGCGCGTCTTGAGCCGGGTCGCCTCCATCGCTTTTTCGATGTGCAACTCGCGGCCACGGCCGTAGTCGAAGATGCGGTAGGTCAGGTCGCAGTTCTGCTGCGTTTCGAGCAGAACCGATCCGGGCCAGATGGTGTGGACCGTGCCGGCGTCCACAAAGATCATGTCTCCGGCTGCGACCTGCACCACGTTCAGCCGGGATTCGAGCGAACCGTCCTCGATGGCGGCTCGGATCTCATCGATCGTAGCTCCGGGCTCCAATCCCAGCGCCAGCGCCGCCCCGGGCTCGGCTGCCAGCGCATACCAGCATTCGGTTTTGCCGCGCGGATCGCCGTATTTGTGCGCCATGGCGTCGTCGGGGTGCACTTGCACGCTGAGCTTTTGCGCGGCGAAGATGACCTTGATCAGCAGGGGCGAGTCGGCCTGAGGCGCGCCGGCGCCGAGCAGCGGTTCTGGCGAACTGTGGAACAGATCGCCGAGTTTCGTTCCGGCGTGGGGTCCGGTCGCGACGGTGCACATGTCACCGGTGAGCCACACTTCTCCGATGGGATCGTCGGCGGCAAGGCGATCGAACCAGGGACGCAGATCGCAATAGCCCCAGGGACGCCGATCGAAGTGCGGCTCAATGCGAAATGGAGCCCACGAGAGGGACGAAGGAGGGTTCGTTGACACGTTGTTACCTGGCGCAAGACCGGCCTTGCCGAGCCATCGGCTTACGTCTCACTCTAACAGAGCAGAAAATGACTCTGCCCTGCGCACCCTGGCCCTGGTATCCATGTTAGGACTGCCCGTGCCGAAGCGAGTCGTTGCCCAAATACCCATCTTGCGGTTACCCTCATAGTCAGACTCTTTATACGTGCTGTGTGTTCTGATAAAAATACGCTCGCGAGGCGATGCCTCGGAAAAGAGAAGTGCATAGAATGACGAATTCCGTTTCCATTTGTGTCATAGGTTCCGGCTATGTCGGACTGGTTGCCGCCGTGTGCTTCGCCGAAATGGGCCACCAGGTCATGTGCGTGGATAACGACGAAGCCAAGGTGAAGACGCTGTGCGCGGGCGGAGTGCCCATCTTCGAAGAGTTCCTGCCCGAGCTGCTGGCAAAACATCTCAATCGCGGCGTGCGCTTTACAACCGATTTGAGCCAAGCGATCGAAGGCAGCGAGGCGGTCTTTATCGCCGTGGGAACCCCGCAGGGCGACAGCGGCGCCGCGGATCTCTCCTACGTGGAGGCGGTGGTCTCGCAGATCGCCCGCGCCATCACAAACTACAAGGTGATCGTGGAGAAGAGCACCGTGCCGGTTTACACCAACGAGTGGATCCGGCGCGTGCTCTACCGCCATGGCGTGGATGCGGAGCTGTTCGACGTCATCTCCAACCCGGAGTTCCTGCGCGAAGGCACGGCGGTGAGCGATTTTCTGCATCCCGACCGCATCGTCGTGGGCGCCAACTCCGAGCGCTCCGCTGAGGTCCTGCGCCGCATCTACGAGCCGCTGACCGGAGGCAGCTACTACGCACGGGCCGGCTCTTTGCCCGGCGCGTGCAGCACCGAGCGGCCGGCCCGCCTGCTGGTCACCTCGGCGCAGAGCGCGGAGATTATCAAGCATGCCTCGAATGCCTTCCTAGCGTTGAAAATCTCGTTCATCAACGCCGTGGCCAACCTCGCCGAAAGCGTGGACGCGGATATCGAGGATATTGCCGCCGGCATCGGCATGGACAGCCGCATCGGACCGAAGTTTCTGCGCGCCGGCCTCGGCTACGGCGGGTCCTGTTTCCCCAAAGATGTCGCGGCATTTCGCTGGGTGGCGCAGCAGCAGGGCGTGAACTTCGAGCTGCTCGACGAAGTGTGCCGGATCAACGACACGCAAAGGGAGGTTTTCTTCAACAAAGTGCGCTCGGCGCTGTGGACGCTGCGCGGCAAGCGGCTGGCGGCGCTGGGCCTGGCTTTCAAGTGCGACACCGACGACATTCGCGAATCGCCGGCCATCGAAGTGATTCGCAAGCTCCTGGAGGCCGGCTCGTCGATCAGGGCCTATGACCCGGCGGCGATGGAACGGGCCAGGGAAGTGCTGCCGCCTTCGGAGAAGATGGTCTACGCCGCAGGCCTGTATGAGGCGGTCGAAGGCGCCGACGCCGTGCTAATCCTCACCGACTGGAAGGAGTTCGCCAACCTCGACCTGGCGCGGCTGAATCGGGCGGTTCGCTTCCCCATCGTGATCGACGGGCGCAATCTCTACACGCCGCAACAGATGCAGGACCACGGGTTTACCTATGTCAGCGTCGGTCGTCCGGCCACCTACAACGCACAGCAGGGCAAGCCGCGCAAACTGGTGCTGTCGTAGCGGTTCGATCGCCCGGCCTTTGATCGCCGGAATTCTTCCCTCCCACCCTTGCGGCAAAAACAAAGCCGCCGCAGGGATGGGGCAACCAGGCGGTACGGATATTAACAGTCACGAATCGGCTTAGAGTTGCAATGCATTCGAGTTTCCGGAGCACAATTTCTTGAACATGCGCGTACTGGTCACCGGCGCCGCCGGATTTCTCGGCTCTCATCTGACGGATCGGTTGCTGGCCGATGGGCACTCGGTCATCGGCGTCGATAACTTCGCGACCGGCGATCTGGATAACCTTGCTCATCTGCGCCGCGAGCCGCGATTTACCTTCGAAGAGCACGACATCTGCGATCCCTTCGATCCGGGTGCGGTGGATTACGTTTTCAACTTCGCCTCCCCGGCCAGCCCGCCGGAGTATCTGCGCCTGGCCATCGAAACGCTTCGCGTCGGTTCCACGGGAACGGAGAACTCGCTCAAGATTGCGCAGATGTACGGCGCGGGCTATCTGCATGCCTCGACCTCGGAGTGCTACGGCGACCCGCTCGAGCACCCGCAGACCGAGGAATACTGGGGCCATGTGAATCCGGTGGGGCCCCGCTCGGTCTACGACGAGGCGAAGCGGTTTTCCGAATCTCTGGTGATGGCCTATCACCGCGCGCGCGGCGTGAACACGCATCTGGTGCGGATTTTCAACACCTACGGCCCGCGACTGCACCCCAGCGACGGTCGCGTGATCTCCAATTTCATGATGCAGGCGTTGCGCGGCGAGGCGCTGACCGTTTACGGCAGCGGCAGCCAGACACGCAGCTTCTGCTACGTCTCCGATTTGATCGAAGGCATCGTGCGCCTCTCTCGCTGCGACGAGCACTACCCGGTGAATCTCGGCAATTCCACCGAGTTCACGATCCTGGAATGCGCGCAGGCCGTGCTGGAAGTAACGGAGTCGAAGAGCAAAATTCGCTTCGAGCCTCTGCCCGAAGACGATCCGGCGAGGCGCTGCCCCGACATTGCCAAGGCGCGCGCGTTGCTGGGCTGGGAACCGAAGGTCTCGCTCAAGGAAGGGCTGAAGCTTTCGCTCGAGTTCTTTCGCAATAGCGTTCCGGTCGGTCCCTGAAACTCTCCCCCCTTCGCCGGCATCCAGGGCCGATCGGGCTCATTGTCCGCCATGCTTCAAAGGGTATAAGGTGGAGGCGCGGGCTTGCCTTGCCTCTCATGCCCTTCAAGTCGAGAAGCGATTTACCAGAGGGCATAGCGGCCTTTGGCGAAGCGTTTCCGTCCAAAGAGATGTGAGGGTCCCGCGTCCCTGAGGAGTCGTGTCGAGATGCGAAAGCTCATGGTGCTGGCGGCGTTGGCTGCGCTTGTTCTTCCGGCGAGCGCGGCCAAGCGCATCACCGTCGCGCAGCTCGAGCAGACGTTGACGGCCGAGGTCTCGGCCCATCGCGACGACGCGGACGTTGCACTGAAGATCGGCCAACTGGAGCTCTCGGAGCGGTTGACAGGTGCCACTCTCGACCGGCTCGCGGCGAAACTTCCGCTAGGGCCGCGAACGGCCCTTGCCTTGCAATTGGTGGCCGATCAGTCGGC
>JASHTH010000147.1 GCA_030040655.1 Acidobacteriaceae bacterium
GAGCAGCAGCACGCCAAGAACAACTACACGCTCAACGCGGCCACCGAGACCGAGGGGTTCCTCTTTGCCGGGCGCGATGCGGAGCGCAAGTTTCACGAGACGGGCAAGTTCGAATTCATCAACACCGGCGGCTACTATCATGTGCTGCCGCTCGATCCGCTGCGCCAGTTCATCGACACCGCGGCCGAGGTGCAGCGCGCCATGGGCTTCCAAAACGAGAAAGATCACCCCGAGGTTGCGCCCAGCCAGTTTGAGATCAACTTCGGCTATTCCGAGGTGGTGGCCGCCGCGGACCAGATCCAGCTCTACAAACTGCTTTGCCGCCAAATCGCCAACAACTTCGGCTACACGGCGAGCTTCTTGCCTAAGCCGGTGGTGGGCGTGAACGGCAGCGGCATGCACACCAATGTTTCGGTGTCGAAAGGCAAGACCAATCTGTTCTGGGACGAGAAGGGCGAGGAGCAGCTTTCGAAGTTCGGCTGGGATTTCCTGGATCGCATCCTGAGCCACGCGCTGGATCTCTGCCTGGTCTTCAACTCCAGCGTAAACGCCTACCGGCGGCTCGATCCGCACTTCGAAGCGCCGAACCAGATTCGCGCGTCGGCCACCGACCGCGGTGCGATGATCCGCGTGCCCATCGGCAACCATCGTTCCATGCGGACGGAAGTGCGCGCTGTGGCGCCGGACTCGAATCCCTACCTGTCGCTCTACTCGATCTTCAAGACGGGTCTCGACGGGACGATTGCTCCGCACGCCGACCTGCGCGCGGGCGGCCGCTACCTGCCCGACAACATCTACAAGGCGATCGAGGACTTCAAGAGCTCGAAGTGGATCGCGGAGATCCTTGGTTCGGACGTGCAGGGCCGGTATGTCGACCTGAAGCAGGCCGCGGCCGACCGCTCTCCGCGCGATCTGGGCACCTTCGTCAAGGGCTCCGAGGTGCAGTACCACCACGAGGTCTACAACCAATCGCTGTGGAATCTGTTCTAAAACGTCTAATCCTCGTTTGGGCTAAGGTCGGCGACCGAACAGTGAGTCCGGTCGCCGCTTTCTCTCTTGAGGGTAACTTGTACCCAATATGGGAACATGGTACTGTGTGTCAGTGCGGATCATCGCCCGGCGTACGATCAAGAGATTTATCGAGAAACTGGCGGACCACAAAGATCGAGATGCAATCAAAACAGCTCTCGACTCCTGGTATGAAGAGGCAAGAAGGGCTGAGTGGAGGAGCCCCGCCGATCTTAAGGCTAGTTTTGGCAACGCCAGCCTGATTGGGTCGGACAGGGCTGTATTCAATGTGAAGGGGAACTCCTATCGGCTTGTCGCGGCTATCAACTACCGGCGAGGAATACTGTTCATCAAATGGTTGGGCTCGCACCGCGAATACGACGCAATTGATGTGAGGACCATTGAATATGAACGTGAGGCCGATTAAGACCACCGCAGATTATGAGACCGCGCTCAAGGAGATTGAGCGACTCTGGAATGCTGAAGAAGGCTCGGAAAAGGGCGATCGGCTGGAGGTCCTCGTTACGCTAGTCGAATCGTATGAAGACGTGCATTTTCCAATGGACTTGCCCGATCCAATCGAGGCCATTAAGTTCCGCCTGGAACAGCAGGGCCTCGACGCAAAGGCTCTCATCGGGGTCATCGGCAATCGTACTCGAGTTTACGAGGTGCTCCGTCGCGACCGTCCCCTATCGCTCGCCATGATCCGGAGATTGAACGAGAAATTCCACATTCCCGCAGAAGTCTTGATTCAACCGATCCGACCCTCGAAGAGGAGACGCGCCGCGTAACTTTGGTGTCCTGGGCGGGGCGACGCGCGCTCCATCCTTTACCTTTGTACTGTTCCCTTCTCGCGACGCTGATTTACCATGAGGGACGCAGAGGTGTCCCCCATGCACAGCCCCATCGTTTCCGGTCGGGCGGTCATCCGCGCAGGTCTTGCGCTTGTCGCCAGTCTTCCGCTGTCATCGCGTTCTCAAGTTCCTGCCGCAAAGCAGGCCGCAACCGACATCGTCGTCACCGTCAACGTGCTGGCCAATCGCCATCCCATCAGCCCCTACATTTATGGCGCCAACTTTCCGCCTTCCGAGGCCTACATCAAGTCCGGCGGCGTTACGTGGGCGCGCTGGGGCGGCAACAGCAGCACTCGCTACAACTGGAAGATCAACGCTTTCAACAACTGCGCCGATTGGTACTTCGAGAACTATCCGTGGGGTTCGCCCAACTCTGCCCAGTTCATTTCTCAAGCTGTCGCCGCCGGCGGCTCTCCCATTATGACCATCCCCATGATCCTGTGGGTCGCCAAGGATGCGACGAGCTGGAGCTTTTCGGTGAAGAAGTACGGCGCGCAGTGCGCCGTGAACCCCTACAACTCCGACGCCGGCGACGGAGTGCTCACCGACTGCAGCACCGACCTGACCGGCAACGACCCCACCGACGCCAACTTGCAACTGCTCGACTCCCCTTCTTCCGGCGACCCGGCGAACGCCATCTACCGCAACCAGTGGATTAAGTCCATTGCGCCGCTTTATGGCAAGCAGCCCCATTTCTATCAGCTCGACAACGAGCCGGAGATCTGGAGCGGCACTCACCGCGATGTGCATCCCGCGCCCACGGGCTACGATGAGCTGGCCTCCGACATTGTGCGCGAGGGCCATGCGATCGAGTCCTTCGATCCCGCCGCCGTCCGCCTGGCGCCGGTCTTCGACAGCTGGTGGTTCTACTGGAACGGCGCCAACGGGAACGACAAAGACGACCACGGCGGGCTGGACTTTCTGCCCTGGCTGCTGAACGAGATCTGGTACAACGATCAGGTCAAGGGCTCGCGTTCCTTCGATGTCTTTGACGTTCACGCCTACTTCAACGGCCCCGACACCAGCGGCATGACCACGGCACAGGTTCGCGCCGCGGCCTTACGCGAGACGCGCGACTGGTGGGACCCGTCCTATGTGAGCGAATCCGGCGCGGTAAACCAGAACTGGGCCACCTTCATCGAGCCGGATAAAACCGTCGCTTTTGTGCTTCCGCGCATGCGCGCTCTGGCCAACTCCATCTATCCGGACACGCCGGTCAGCATCACGGAGTGGAACGGCGCGCTGGCGGGCGAGAGCGATTTCTCCACGGCGCTTGTCGATGCCGACGCCTACGGCATCCTCGGGCGGGAGCGCATCTGGGGCGCCTCGCGCTGGGTTGCGGCCGATCCTTCGACGCCGGCCTACAAGGCCCTGCAGCTTTACCGCAATGCCGGCGGAAGCAGCGGCTTCGGTTCGATCTCAGTCGGGGCCAGCAGCAATGCCAGCCCGAACCTGTTCAGCGTGTACGCCTCGACCGGTCCTCAAGGCAAGGTTTTGCGCATGATGGTGATCAACAAGGATCCGGCGAATTCGGCGCAAGTCGCCTTCAACCTCGACAATTTCGACCCGGCGACGATGCAGACGTTCACGCTCTCGCAGGCCCGGCCGACGACGATCGTCGCGTCCAAATCCGAAGCGTGGAGCCCGACGCAGACCTTCGCGCCGTACTCGGCAACGCTCATCGTCGCGGAGGGCAGAACCACGCACGCGGTCGCCAGCGAGTGGGACCTGAATCCCGACACGCTGCTTGCACCCACGTCCGGCGTTGTGACCCTTCATCCCACCATCACCGGTGGCCCCGGCGGCGCCGTGACGCTGACCTCGGCAACGGGCTCGGGCGGCATGACGCTTTCGATCGCGCGCAAGGAGATGAATTCGCTGGCCAACGGCGAAATCGTCGTCAAAACACCGGCCAATCCCGGTCTTTATTCCTTCAGCGTATCCGGCAAGGACTCGGCCGGGACTGTGCAGACCCAGCAGGGATGGGTTGTGGCGACGGTGCCCGCTTCCCGGATCACCAAAACCGGCGACAACCAGACCGGCAAGCCCGGCGCGACGATCAAGCTCACGGCGACGTTTGTGCAGGGTGCTTCCGGCGGGACCGGGGCAACCTCGGGCGGCGTCGATCTGCTTTTTAGCGCGAGCGGCGGTGCGTTGAGCCAGAGAATCGTGCGCACGCAGGCGAACGGAGAAGCCACGGTCGAACTTACGCTTCCCTCGACGCACGGCCCGGTCACCGTGTCGGCGGTGGGGCCGGTTTTCTGGGGCTCGCCGTCGGCGACCTTCACCGCGACGGTGCAGTAGAGCGGTTCCACCGTCACCGAACTCAGATTCGGGCGCCGTTGAACGTGGCTTTTATGGCCCCAGGGATGGCAACTGTGGAACCGCTATCACGCGCCGCTGCGCGGGAAGTGGCCTTCGGCAAATGCAGCCGCAGCAATAGTTTTGGGCAGCGGAAATCGAGAACGAAGGCCCGGGTTTTGGTGATGAAACTTGGGTTTTGTTCGACGCAAACCGCGATTTTGATTGAATCTTTGTTAATTATCGGACAATATAGAGAACATCCCATGGTCGGCAGTTCCCCACTGTCGCAATCATTCGCATAGTACGCTTTGCCAGGGGTCGGCTTGGCTTTGCGCGTTGGAATCCACCACTCCGAAGCCCGGTTCGATCGAAGAGTTTTTCCCTCAATGAGCACCCTCCACGCGGAGTGCCGTTGGCCAACCCACAGAGATTCACGTTAACGGGCACGACAAGAACGGTAAGCCACCAACCTTTGGAGGAACAGACGTGAAACGATCCCTTTCGGGATGGATGCTTCTGTGCATCCTCTCCACTGCTACGCTCGCCTTCAGCCAGATCGCAACCACTTCCCTTCGCGGCACCATCAAGGATCCCAGCGGCGCAGTCGTGCCCGGAGCCAGGATCACGCTGGTCGACAAGGCCACGGGAAGCACGCTGAGCGCCGTCTCGAGCAACGCCGGCTTGTACGAACTGCCGCAGATTCATCCGGCTACTTACACGATCACTGTCTCCGCTCCCGGATTCGGCGATCAGTCCAAGATCGCCGAATTGCTAGTCGACCAGCCGGCAACGATCGATTTCACCCTGACGGTGCAGACGAGCGTTGTCACGGTGGACGTCTCCGCCGAGGCCCAGACGCTGAATACGACTGACGCCGCACTCGGCGGCTCGGCCGACAATGCGCTCATTCAGGCCCTGCCCAGCGAGACCCGGAACGTCCCCGATCTGCTCAGCTTGCAGCCTGGCGTGCTCTATTACACACCGCCAGGCGGCGTGGCCGGCAACGACAGCCGCCAGGGCGCGGTGAACGGCGGCCGCTCCGACCAGGGCAACGTCACCATCGACGGCATTGACGACAATGACCAGGTGAACGGATATGCCTTCCAGGGGGTTCTGCGCGAGACACAGGACTCGATCGAGGAGTTCCGTGTTACCACGGGCCAAGCCGACTCCGACGCCGGCCGTTCGTCGGGCGCGCAGGTGAGCATGGTCACCAAGTCGGGGACCAACAAATTCCACGGCGCCTCCTATTGGTACTACCGCCCGCCGCTCACCGCTGCCAACAACTGGTTCCAGAAGCAAGCGGAACTCGAAGAGGGGCTGCCGAATATCCCGACCAAGGTGCTTCGCAATATCTTCGGCGCCGACGTCGGCGGCCCCATCAAGAAAGATAAACTCTTCTTTTTCGGCAACTACGAGGGCCAGCGGCTGGCTGAGAATTACGAGCAGATTCAGACGGTTCCAACTGCGTCCTATGATGCAGGCATCATCACCTATCCGGGCGGCTCGGTGAGCGCGGCCCAGGTGGCCAAACTCGACGCAGGCTGCCAGGTATGCGGGACCAGCCAGTATCCGCTCCCTCCCGGTCCGAACCCCAACGCGCTGGCCTATTTAAAGTCGATGCCCGCGGCCAACGGAACCCTTGCGGGCGACGGATTGAATGAAGGCTCGTTTGCGTTTTCGTCGCCCAATCCGCAGAACCAGAACACTTCAATCGTGCGGCTCGATTACACGCCGAACGACCGGCATCGCATCTTTGCCAGGGGTAACCTGCAAAAGGACGACATAGGTTACCCTGAGCAGTTCCCAGGCCAGGGTCCCTCTCAGGTTTACGAAGACAACAGCAAAGGCATGACCTTCGGCGATACGTGGAGCATCAAGACGAACCTGATTAACGATGTCCGCTACGGATACATCCGGCAGGGATACTCGTTCCGGGGCGTTGGTCAGGGCGACTATGTGGACTTCCGCTTCCTTTCGACCCCGACTGCGGAGACACGCTCCTCGATCAACAGCGTGCCGGTGAACAACATCATCGACAACCTGAGCTGGACGAAGGCCAAGCACACCTTTGAGTTTGGGGCGAACTGGCGGCTGATCCATCAGAATAACGATCAGGACAACACCACCTGGCAGAACGCCAGCACCAACCCCTATTGGATGACCGGCCTTTCGCCAGGATCGAGCGCTGCAGGGAGCGGATTCACCAACTCCTACGATATCGCCTACGACAATCTGGTGGGGGCTGTTCCATCGCTCACCAACTCGTACAACTACAAGGTCACCAGCGCCACCACCGGCTCGTTGCTTCCCGATGGCGCCTTCCTCAAGCGCTCGTTCAGCGCCAACGAATACGAGTGGTATGTGCAGGATCAGTGGCACGCGACACAGAAGCTCGTAATCACCCTTGGCCTGCGCCATAGCATCCTGCAAACGCCGTGGGAAACATCGGGCCAGGAGGTGGCGCCAACCTTCAACACCAATGCCTTTGCCTTGCAACGCGAATCGTCAGCGCTGAGCGGGCAGATCTACGAGCCGAACATGCTGTTTGCGCCGACCGGCAAGTATTATGGCAAGCCGGGCTTCTGGCCGAAGTCAAAGGACAACCTTGCACCGCGAGTTGCGATAGCGTACTCGCCCGATTCCAAGACTTCGTTGCGCGTGGGCGCCGGACTCTACTACGACCATTACGGAGAGGCTCTGGTAACCACTTTCGACCAGCACGGGGAATTCGGCACCAGTTCTTCGATCACCAACGCGCCGGACGTTTATTCAGTCGAAGGCAGCTCGGCCCATCCGGGCTCGCCGCGGTTCCTGGGCAGAAACATTCTTCCGCCCATCAACAACGGCGGCGCGCCGGCCTTGCAGAAATACCCGTTCACGGCGCCGATCGACGGGTTTGAGATTTCGTGGGGCCTCGATAACAACCTGAAGACCCCATATTCCGAAACCTTCGATGCCTCGGTGCAGCGGACCATCCCCGGAGGGTTCACGGTTGAGGCGGCATACGTAGGGCGCCTGGGGCGCCATCTGCTGCAAAGCTGGGATGTGGCTGAGCCGGTGGACTACGTAGATCCCAGCGGCGGCGGCGAATACTACGCGGCGGGTGTCAAGCTCTCGCGCGCAGTGGATGCGAACAACGGCAAGTGGGGCTAC
>JASHTH010000148.1 GCA_030040655.1 Acidobacteriaceae bacterium
CAAGAGGCACTCGACCAGGCCATCACCGAGGCGCTCAAAACCATCACCGCAGAAAACGCTGCCGCTTGGTTCAAACACTGTGGCTACCTAGGTACAGCTATGTTGGAATCGCTCTAAACGCTGGGGACCTATCTCAGTTTGGAAAGTGCGGATTGGCGCATGATCGCCATTAGGGATTACTACGCATAAGCGCGCAACTGTCCTTGGCCAGACAGGATGTGAGGAACGCGAGCGGGGCCAGCCAGCGGCCGCTCTTCAGGCCGGAGGCCAAGAGGGTGTCGGCGTAGCCGATGGCGGGCGAGACCAGCTCCTTGAGGCGAGTCGCGAATTTTCGCAAGCTTCAGAACATCTCCAGTTCGCCGTTCAAATTAATCGTTGATCCGGTCATGTAACTCGCATCTCGGGCCAGGAAGACTACCGCTTTGGCGATCTCTTCCGGATCCGCCAGCCGGGGAAGCGGCATTTTCGCGCAGATCTTTTCTAGTACCTCCTGCGGCATCGCCCCTGCCATTTCCGTAGCGGTATATCCTGGAACGATCGAATTGACGGTAATGTTATACCGCGCATACTCAAGCGCAATACACTTCGCAAAAGTGATAATTCCGTCCCTGCTGGCGGCGTAAATGGCCTGAGCGTATGCGCTCGTTCCGCCGACAGCCGGAACAATGTTGATAATCCGCCCGTACTTCTGCTCGACCATGGCCGGCAGTGCGGCCGTGGTGCAGTAGCAGGTCCCTTTCAGATTCACTGAGATTGCCGACTCACATTTCTCATCGATCGTCTTCCACAACGTGTAATCGCGCGTGATGCCGGCGTTGTTGACCAGGATGTCGAGCCTCTCGAACTGGTCCAGTACTGAGCCAACCACCCGGCGTGCATCCTCCTTGCCAGCCAGATCACCTTGCACGAGCGAGCACTCGCTACCCATGGCGTGGATACGTGCTGCGACCTCCTCGGAATTCGCCAGATCGCTATTGCAGTTGAGGGCGACTGTTGCCCCGTTGCGGGCCAATTCCAGGGCAATCGCTCTGCCGATACCGCGCGATGCGCCCGTCACAAGGGCGATCTTGGCTCTGAGTGAATTGGTTGCCACTTCGCTGATGCTGTTCGCACTGCACGCTGCCGCCATAGAGTCACTCCTTTCGTGCTATGGTTCGCATCTCCTTCGGTCTTCCACTCCGGCAGACTCCGCCAGGAGGAGAGCTTTTCTTTTGCGCGGACTAGAGCTGGTTGCGTAAAGACCTCAGGCCGACCAACGGAAGATCCCAGAGGGGCTAAAGCCCGCGGATTTTGCGGCCTTTTGCGGCACGACTAAAGTCGTGCCCTTTCAAAACCGGATTTACGCCGCCAGTTCTAGCCCTGGCTAATTCGTTTGCAGATGCTCCTCCAACTCGAGCAAGTGCTGTGCGGCCTCCTCGGAACTCTCATAAATGTGAGGGGCGACATCGTGCTCGGCCAATGCGTCCCCAAGTTTCATACGCGCAAAGCCGCTAGTTGTGTAGCGGGTCACCTCCGAGTAGCAGTCGTCCATGAGCTTTTTCACCATGTCGATGTAGGGTCCCAATAGCTCGGGAGAGATGGAAAAGTTATCGTAGTTGACAATGGTATAAACCTTTCCGGGCGCCTGCTTCAGGAACTCGCGAACGGCAAGGTCGATGTGTTCGATCTGCTCTATGCTGCGCACGGTGTAGCCTTCAAAGTTGACGAAGAAAAGATTCTGTTTCCGGTCGTAGCTGAGGCGCTTCTCCAGCGCCAGTTCCAGCAATTCACTGCGCAGGCCCATGGGCTGGGGCAGGAATAAGCGCGCATCCATCAGTCTGGGATGGTTCACGACGGGCTTGAAATCCATGTGCAGCAGGATGTCTTTTTCGAGATCGATTCCCGGAGCTACCTCAATCAGTTCCAGCCCCCCCGGCGTGAGGCGGAAGACACAACGTTCGGTGACATAGAGCACCGGCTGGCCGCGCAAACTGGCGTATTTGCCGCTGTACGTCCGATGTTCAACTTCGTTGACGAACTTATGCGTGCGGCCTTCTCTGAGGATCTGCAACTTGCCCTCGGCGAATCCGACATCCAGATCGCCTGCCGTGAAGGTTCCGCAGAAGACCAGGCTCTTGGCATTCTGGCTGATATTGATGAATCCTCCGGCGCCCGCCAATCGAGGGCCGAATTTGCTCACATTGAGGTTGCCTTCCCGGTCTGCCTGCGCCAGGCCGAGGAAGGCCAGATCGAGTCCGCCGCCGTCATAAAAGTCGAACTGGTAGGGCTGATCGACGATGGCCTGGGCATTGACCGCCGCGCCGAAGTCGAGGCCTCCGGCCGGCACGCCGCCGATCACTCCCGGCTCGGCTGTGAGAGTAATCAAATCGATGATCTTCTCCTCATTGGCCACGCTTGCAATACCCTCGGGCATGCCGATTCCCAGGTTGACGACGTTGTTCGTTTTGAGCTCCTGCGCAGAACGACGCGCGATGATTTTGCGCGCCGATAATTCCATGGGAGGGATGGCGGCCATCTGTGCATGGATCTCAGCGCTAAAACCTGGGTTATATATGGTGGCAAAGGTCTGCCAATGGTAATCCGGCTTTTCAGCAACCACCACGCAATCGACGAGGATTCCTGGAATCTTCACCTGACGTGGATGGAGGGTGCCGCTTTCGGCCACGCGCTCGACCTGAACGATGACGATACCTCCGGAGTTGTGTGCGGCCATGGCGATCGAGAGCATCTCGATGGTGAGCGCCTCGCGCTCCATGGTGACATTACCCTCGGGATCGGCGGTAGTGCCACGGACGATGCCGACATTGACCGGGAAGGTTTTGTAGGACAGGTACTCCTGGCCGTCGATGGTGACCAACTCGACCATTTCTTCGGTGGTACGGTCGTTGATCTTGCCGCCTCCGTAACGTGGATCGACGTAGGTTCCCATGCCGACCGTGCTGATATGTCTGGGGCGATGGGCAGCGATATCGCGAAACAGATGGGAGATCACGCCCTGGGGCAGGTTATAGGCCTCGATTTGGCCGCTGACCGCCAGTGCACCCAGCTTGGGCACCAGGCCCCAATGACCGCCCACAACGCGCTTGACCAGACCCGGATGGCCAAAGTGATTCAATCCCCGCTCTTTGCCATCTCCCTGGCCGGCTGCATAGACAAGCGTCAGGTCGCGAGGCCGTCCGCCGGCTGGACCGCCTTCCTCCTCCGACTTCAGGAACTGTTGCTCGATCGCGACAGCAATGCCTTCGGGAAAGCCAACGCCCACAAAGCCTCCGGTGGCTACGGTGTCGCCGTTGCGAATCAAGCGCACGGCCTCGGCGGCGGTGACAACCTTATTCCGCTGCTGGGAACGCGCGGTGGCAAAGCGAAGGATGGGGTGCGTAATATTGACTGAAGTCGTGGGCATCGGAGCTTCCCCCCACTGATGCTGCGGACCGCCTTGCAGCGGCCCGATAACCATCGTCTAGTGCGCGGTCCAGCCCAGATCAATGTCAATGGCCGAGCCGGTGATGCCAGCGGCATCGTCCGTGCAAAGGTACTTGACCAACGACGCGACCTCGCAGGGTTCCAACAGCCGCTTGATGGCCGCGGGTTCAAGCATGATCTTCTGGATCACGTCCTGCTCGGAGATGCCGTGGGTCTTGGCCTGATTCTCGATTTGCTTCTCGACCAGCGGAGTCCGCACGTAGGCGGGGCAAATGGCGTTGCAAGTAATCCCGTTCCCGGCTTGCTCCAGCGCCACGACCTTCGTCAAGCCCAAGATTCCGTGCTTGGCTGAGATATAGGCCACCTTGAAGGGCGAGGCCACCCTGCCGTGGAGCGAGGAAATGTTGATCACCCTACCCCATTTGTTTTTGATCATGTGAGGCAGCGAGTACTTGGTGCAAAGAAAGGTTCCCGTCAGCATGACGCCGATCAGCGTGTCCCAGCGTTCTTCGGGAAACTCCACAATGGGCGCCACATACTGCAAACCAGCATTATTGATCAGGATGTCGAGGCGTCCGAACTTCTCGGCCGTGGCATCGACGAGGTTGCGCACGTCGCCGGCCGAGGAAACACTGGTCTTGACGAAGAGGCCAGCGCACCCTTGCTCGTTCAGCTTTGCCGCAGCACGCTCCCCGCCGGGAACGTCGATATCGGCAATCACGCAATTTACGCCTGCCTGGGCGAGCGATTCGACGCACGCCCACCCAATTCCACTGGCGCCACCGGTTACGATCGCGACCCTTCCCTTCATGACCGCTCCTTGAGACACTGCTTCCGCCGTTTGGCTCTGCCTGAATTGTGGATTGTGCTTTGGCTCACACTTGCCGTGGAGATCCAATCGCGCTGCAGGCTCCGGGGATCCTCATGCCGCGATCGTTGCCGAATAACGCCGAGCATGCGTTTGCGCCGCGCCGCTCGAGGTCATGGAGCAGGGTCCCAAGACCCCTCTCCGTAAAGCTCCAATCAGACTTTTCAGGCTAAGGCCTCGCGATCCACGTCTGCCTTTGCCTAAGGCCGTTTAGAAATCGTGTGTCCGTTTGAACGATGCTCAAGGTCGCCGCTCCCTGATGGCCCGACCCCAACGGCAAACGCATGTCGTCGGGGACCCCGGTTGCTCGCGTCGACTCGGTGATCATCCACCGGCTACGTAATTTCCTAAACTGCCGTAGCTCCTGCCGTCTCCGCATCGAGAACGCCAGTATGATGCGGGTTAGCAATCAACCCCAAGAAATAATCACACAATCGACAGTCCGGCAGTGACAGCTATCACTCGCTTGCAAGAGACCGTCCCTTTGTGCATCGCCCGCTTCGAACGAGGTTGTGATTTGGCTTACTAAGGATGCAAAAAGAAATAGCGGACCAAGGCGAATCGGGGGTATATTGGTTCGCAGCCAAAGCCACATTGGAGTTTACGCGAAGAACGGCGAGACGCGGCATTGCTCATGTTGCTCAAGTCCAATCGCTGTAGCTCCGGTGCATTGACCTTTGAATGCCGCCAGACGGTATCACTGGCGTGGGTCATTGCGTGACCTTACTTCTCGACATCGCAAGCGAGAAGAGGAAGTGAGTCTGATCTCATGTCCACCCTTTCATCTGCGGTTCGTGGTCTCAACAAGCTCTATCCCGACGCCCGCGCCGCGCTCGATGGCGTGGTTCGCGATGGCATGGTGCTCGCCATTGGCGGGTTCGGCATCTGCGGCATCCCTGAGGCATTGATTGCGGCCCTTCGCGACACCGGTGTCACCGGCCTTACCGTCGTCAGCAATAACGCGGGCATCGACGGGTGGGGACTGGGCCAACTGCTTGAAACCCATCAGATCAAGAGGATGATCTCAAGCTATGTGGGCGAGAACGCCGAGTTCGAGCGCCAGTTTCTCAGCGGCGAACTCGAGGTCGAATTCTGTCCCCAGGGCACGCTGGCCGAGCGCATGCGCGCCGGCGGCGCAGGCATCCCCGGCTTTTATACCCGCACTGGCGTGGGCACGATGATCGCCGAGGGCAAGGAACTGAAAGAGTTTGACGGCGTCACCTATCTGCTCGAACGCGGCATTCTGGCCGACGTGGCGCTGGTGAAGGCCTGGAAGGCCGACACGCAAGGCAACCTCATCTATCGCCGCACCGCGCGCAACTTCAACCCGATGGCCGCAACCTGCGCCAAGCTCACCATCGCCGAGGCCGAGATTGTGGTTGAGCCGGGCGAATTTGATCCGGACGAGATCCACACGCCCGGCATTTTCGTCCACCGCCTCGTCCATAACCCGTATCCGGAAAAGCGCATCGAGCGCCGCACGGTGCGGGAAGCTTAGCCTCGTCCCTGGCATCAAGAACCATTTCACCCATGCGACTTCGATCGCCACAAATCGAGCGAAGAGCGAATCGTTAGGAGCTGTTTTTATGCCGTGGACCCGTCAACAAATGGCCGCTCGCGCCGCCCAGGAACTCAAGGACGGCTACTACGTCAATCTCGGCATCGGCATCCCCACGCTGGTCGGCAACTATATTCCGGCGGGAATGACCGTCACCTTGCAATCGGAGAACGGTCTCCTTGGCATGGGCCCGTTCCCCACAGAGTCGGAGGTTGATGCCGACCTGATCAACGCCGGCAAGGAAACGGTCACCGTTGTTCCCGGCGCGTCCATCTTTTCCAGCGCCGACTCGTTCGCCATGATCCGCGGCGGCCACATCGATCTCGCCATCCTCGGCGCCATGGAAGTTTCCGAGAAGGGCGACCTCGCCAACTGGATGATTCCCGGCAAGCGCGTAAAAGGCATGGGCGGCGCCATGGATCTGGTCTCGGGTGTGCGCCGCGTGATCGTCATCATGGAGCACAATGGCCCTGGCGGAGTGCCCAAGCTGCTGCGTGAATGCGCCCTGCCGCTCACGGGCAAAGGTGT
>JASHTH010000018.1 GCA_030040655.1 Acidobacteriaceae bacterium
CAGTTCGGCACTGGAGGCTATGGTGCGGGAAATGGCGTGAACGTGCACGGCTATCCTGGCGGAGACTCCGACTACAGCTCCTTGCAGACCAAGGTGCAAAAGAGGCTCACGCAGCATTTCACGAGCCTGGCCAGCTTCACCTGGGGCAAGTTGATCACCGACGACGGCAACCCGCCGCTGGGCTTCGTCGGCTCTCATGGTGGCGGGGCTCAGGATTGGAAGAACGAGAGCTTCGAGCACTCGGTGAGCCCGCAGGATGTGAAATACCAGTTCACCGGGGATGCGTCGTACGATCTTCCCGCCGGCAGGGGGCGGGCGCTTAACCTGAACGGCGTAGGAAATGCCATCCTCGGCGGCTGGACCTCCAACGGGATTCTCTATTGGAGCTCGGGCATTCCCATTCCCTCGCCGGTCGTAGGCGCCTCGATTTCCTACTTCAATCAGCGGGCGAACCTGACCTGCGATCCCAACAAAGGTGCGCTGCATAAGCCAGGCAGGTTCGACAGCAGCGGCAATTTCATAGCGGGTTCGGGGTGGTTCAATAACAATTGCTTCGCATTCCCGGCGAATCCGTTCGTGGCAGGAACTGCCCCGAATTATCTCGACAACGTCCGCACCGAGGGCGCGCTGAACCTCGACCTCTCGGTCTACAAGACATTCTCGCTCGGAGAGCAGAGGGATCTGCGATTCGATGTGTCTTCTTATAACGTCGCCAACCGGGCGCAGTTTGGGATGCCCGGCATTTCCAGCTTGACCGTCCCGGAAAACTTCGGCCTGATCCAGTCGACCGTCAACTCGCCGCGGCAGTTCCAGTTCGGGGCGAGATTTACGTTTTAAGGAAGCTCCGAAGAAGCGGGCGGTCGGCAGATTACACCCTGATTGTGCGGCCCGTTCGCATACACCGGTGCATTTCGGGCCAACCAAAGACCTACCGCAGTCGTTGTGTTTCGGACGGTCTCGGGCACGACAGCGGAGGCATCGTGCGGATACGGGTCCTCGTAATTGTCAACCGACCATTGTGAAGGAACTGCTTGTTGCTGGCTCAATTGGCTGACAAACGTCCGCGTGTCTCTGCTAAGAGTGTTGTTGGTGAATTCACGGAAAGTGTCCGGCTCGCCTTTGGAGTTATTCGGCCACGGGTAAGGAGAAAGCAACATGGTCGTGCGCAGGCCGTGCTCATTGCCCCACTGGATGGCCTGAACAATAAATTTCTGGTAGCCGGGTCCGCTTCCGCCGGTCAGAAAAAAGTTGGGAGGAACATCGAAGGCGATGGCTTTTCCGTAAAGCGCCTCGCCGCGCTCAAGCGCATAGTATGGGTTGGTAGCAAAGACGTGATCGCCGAGTTTTGGTTCGTTCGGATCATTGGGGCCCACGACCGGAGCCACGGTTTCGATACCAGCCGTTTTGGCCGCATCCACGTACTCTCGCCACAGCTCCAGGTCCTCTTTCAATTGTTCGGGAGGAGCAGCGTCGGACGGCGTGTTCACGTTGGCTTCGGTGGGGTGAAGGCCATTTTGTATGTACACAGCCTGGTAATAACCGTAGCTGGGGGGAAGCGTGAAGTAATTCGCGCCAACCTGTCCGAGTTCGGCTTGCCCGGGCCCGGTTCCGGCGAAGGCGCTCTCGATGGCATGGATAATGCTCGCTGGGTTTTCGGCTGCGACGACGGCATTGGCATGCTTGTAGAGACCCACGTGACCGGTTTGGAGCAGTTCGGTGAACTGGCCGCCATCTTCGAGGCCATCGAAACCGCCCGTCCCGCCAACGAAAATGTATACACCGAGATTTGCGCAGGCAGTGTCTCCTCGGGGGCCGGCGGCCGGGTTGTCTTGCGGCGCGCTACGGACGGCCGGGCTCGCGAGGGCGATCGCCGCGACCAACGCTAGATACCGGTAGCGGTGGCGCGCAGCGATTTTGGACACAATCATCACTCCCTCCATGTTCCCTCTCCACGCAACGATGTTAAACCCCGCATCACGGTGGATGTTGCGGGCGAGCAGGCAGTTCTTCGCCCCTCTATCTCCACCGAAAGATACGCAACGAAACCGCAAACGGCACGATCAGCCACGCCGCCAGGATCGCCAGCGGGGCGGCCATCTGCGCCAGGCTCGTGCCTTGCAGCATGTTGCCGCGCATGGTGTCGATGGCCGCAGTGAGCGGCAGGGCGCGCACCGCCGGCTGAAGGAGCGCCGGAAAGCGGCTAGCCGAAAAGAAGACGCCGGAGAGGATCCACATGGGCAGCATCACCAGGTTCATCAATCCGGAGACGGCTTCCATGGTTTTGGCCCGCGAGGCAACCAGCAGCCCCAGAGCGGAAAACGCGAGCGATGTCAGGATGCACAGGAATCCCAACTGCCACAACGAGCCGCGAAAGGGAACTCCAAAGACTAGCCACGCGAAGCCCAAAAACACCACTACTTCGATCGCCAGCATCGCCAGCCGGGACAGAATGTAAGCAGCAAGGTACTGCCATCGCGGCATGGGCGAGGCCACCATGCGCTTGAGCAGTTTCTTTTGTCGCGCTTCGACGATGGAAAAACCGAGCCCCCACATCGCCGAGCCCATCAGGTTCATGCCCAGCAGGCCGGGGACGACGAAGTCGATGTAGCGCGAGCCGGTTTCATGCACCAGCTCGTTCTCGGCGCGAACCGCGTCGCGACGGCCTGCCGCGGCCTGAACCGCGCGATCGGCGAGCAGCCGCGCAATGCGCGCATCGGGATTGGTGTCGTCGTACTTGTACTCAACGCCTGCCGAATTCTGAATCGCGAGCAAGAGGATGTCTCCAACCGCCAGGGCATGCGTGCCTGCGGCTTGGTCGAGCGTCGCCGCCCGCAGGCCGTTCTCGGCTGAGAGCGCCTGGGTTAGCTGCGGCGTGGTCGCTCCCACCGGCAACACGTCGGGCGGGCGATTGCGAAAGGCGATGCCCAGGCCGACGGCAAGCAGAATGGGAAACACGAAGATCCAGAAGATTGCCTCGGGCTCGCGCACAAACAGCAGAAAGCGTACCGCAGTGAGTTGAAAGAGCGAGCTTTCCGACATTCTACTCATCGCGCAGGTTCCTCCCGGTGAGGCGCACAAAGACGTCATCGAGCGAGGCCGAATGCGTGCGCAGCTCGCTCAAATGCAGTCCCTGCTCGCCCAGCGCGGCAATAATGCGTGGCACCGCAATGTGCAACTCGCTCACCGAAAGCTGGTGGATGCTCGCATCCACGCGGTGCGACTGCACGCCGGGAATCGCCGTCAACGCGCCGGTATCCACATGCCCGTCTCCGGACACATGCCCGCTGACGGCAAATTCGACAATGTGCTCGCCGCCCACCGAGGCGATGAGTTGTTGCGGCGTTCCCAACGCGATGATCTTGCCGTGATCCAGGATGGCGACGCGATCGCAAAGGCGCTCGGCTTCTTCCATGTAATGCGTGGTCAGGATGATGGTGCGTCCGGCCTGCTTGAGGCCGTCGACCAAGTCCCACAGGTGACGCCGCGCCTGCGGGTCGAGGCCCGTGGTCGGCTCATCGAGAAAGAGGAGCTCCGGATCGCTGACCAACGCGCAAGCCATCGCCAGCCGCTGCTTCTGGCCGCCGGAGAGCGATCCCACGCGCGCATTGCGTTTTTCTTCGAGCTGCGCAATACGAATCGCCTCCTCCATGGCGATGCCACGCCGGAAGAAACTGCGAAAGAGGCGCAGCACCTCGACGACTTTCAGTTTCTCTGGAAACTGCGTCTCCTGGAGTTGAATTCCGATGCGCTGGCGCAGCTCTTTCGCGCCCGTCTGCCAAGTCAGTCCGAGCAGTTCGACGGATCCCGCGTCGGGCGCGGTCAGTCCTTCGCAGATTTCGATCGTGGTGGTTTTTCCCGCGCCGTTGGGGCCAAGCAACCCGAAGCACTCGCCGCGAGCGACTTCGAGATCGAGGCCGTCGACGGCGACGACGTCGGCGTAGGCCTTGCGCAGGCCACGCAGTCGCAGCGATGGCGCGCTGTCCGGGGCCGGTCGTGGAGTTGGCGAGATTTGGGTGACGGCGGCGTTCACTCTTGCCTAAGACTAAGGGGAATTGCGGGAATCGGGCAACCGATGGAAGCGCGGAGGGCGAATCTTCAGGCGGTTTTATGATGGGTCTATGCTGAAGAGCGTGATCCCGGCGCTGCTCTCTATGGCGGCTGCCGCCCTTTTTGGGAGCGCCGCATGCGCCCACGCGCAGCTCGACGAGCTGCACTCGCGATTCGATTCCGAACTCACGCGGCACGGCGTCGTGGGCGGCGGGCTTGCCTTTGTGCATGGCTCGCAACCCGCAAGCGAATGGTCTTTCGGCGAAGCGAACCGCGCCACGCATCAGCGGGTTGATGCGGAGACCTCGTACAACTGGGCTTCGATCACCAAGACCCTCACGGCCATCGCCATCCTGCAGTTGCGCGATCACGGCAGGCTCTCGCTCGACGATGCCGCCGTGCGCTATGTGCCCGAGCTGCGCGAAGTGCACGACGCCTACGGACCCATTGACGCTATCACCATCCGCCATCTGCTCACCCACAGCGCGGGTTTTCGCAATCCTACATGGCCGTGGGATTGCGACGACTCCACGAGCTGCGACTGGCAACCCTTCGAGCCGACCAAATGGTCGCAGGTGGCGGCCATGCTGCCGTACACGCACGTGGCGTTCAAGCCGGGCTCGCGCTGGAGCTATTCGAATCTCGGCTACGTTTTTCTCGGACAGATCATCGAGCGGCTCACCGGCGACGATTTCGAAGTCTACATCGACAAGAACATCCTCATGCCGTTGGGCATGACCGAGAGCTATTTCGATCGCTCGCCGTTTTTTCTCGAGAATCGCGTCTCGGCGAGCTATCTTCGCGCCGGCGCGAAGCTCATTCCGCAGCCTTTCAACTTCGACACCGGCATCACCACGTCGAACAGCGGATTGAAGGCGCCGACTCCCGACATGGTGAAGTACGCGCGCTTTCTGATCGGCGACCCCGGCAATTCGATATA
>JASHTH010000149.1 GCA_030040655.1 Acidobacteriaceae bacterium
AAATACGCCACGTAGAACATGCGCGCCACGGGAGGCTCGTCTTTGGGTTCCTTGGGCTCGTTGAGGGCGAGCTGGCTGCCTGGCTCGGGCTTGCCGTCCATGCCGAGTTGCGCGTCCTGTGCGTCGGTGGCGCCCACGGTGATGATGCCGGCGATGGCGTTGTAAGCGATGTGCTGTCCGCCGGCATCAATGGCACCTGGCGTGGTGACGTCGGCGGACGGCGCGGGAGTGGGCTTTTCGGTGGTATTTGCGCCGGGCTTTGCAGGCGTGGTGTCGTCTTCCGCTTTGGCAAAACCAGGCAAGGCGAACAGGGCCGCAGCAGCAGCAGCGGCAAGCAGGCAAGAGGAAATACGCATTCGGGGAATCTCCGGAGAGGAAATCGGATATGCGCCAGTATAGAACCTGCTCACGGGTGCCGAATCTATGGCGGTTTAGGAAATGATATAGCCAAAGAAAGATTGCAAAGTCGACGCGACCAGCCCCGGGGTCCCCAACGACATGGCTTCGTCGTTGGGTTGGGACCAACAGGGAGCGGCGACCTTGGGCAACGTCCGAACGGACACACCGTATCCTAAACTGCCCTAGGTTTCGGCCTTCTAAACTTCGCCTGTGGGCTTCGTCGGATCCACACCAGCAGTTGACTCCTGATCGCTGACTACCGGCCCTTGTTCATTGTTTCGTGAACGGCTGCTTTTCCGTGATCCTTGGCCGCGTCTCCGACTGAAGCTGTTTTGAGACGGCCTCGACCTCGCGAAACACACGCAGCAGGTTTCCGCCCAGAATCTTCCGGCAGTCTTCCACCGAGTAGCCGCGTTCGAGCAGGGTCGCAGTGATTTTGGGGATGTCTGCGGGCGAGCCGATGCCTTCCGGCGTCTGGCCGCTCACGCCGTCGAAGTCCGAACCTAGGCCGACGTGATCCACGCCGGCAACCTTGGCGATGTGATCGATCTGGTCAATGAGCATGGAGAGAGGCGGGCGCGGAATCCGGTCGGCATACTGGCGCTGGATTTTCGATATCTCTTCGTAGTTGACTTCTTTGCCTTCTGCCTTGGCCTTGTCTTTCAACTCCTGAACGGCCTTGTCAACCTCAGGCTGCATGGCGATCTGGGCGTTGCGATACGCCTGCGAGACGAAGGCGGAATAGAAATTCACCTGCACGACTCCGCCGTTGTTGGCGATGGCGCGGAGCATATCGTCGGTCATGTTGCGCGGAGCGTCGCACAGCGCGCGCGCGCCGGAATGCGAGGCGATGACCGGCGCTCGCGAGATGATGAGTGCGCGATAGAAGGTGCGGTCAGAGACATGCGAAATGTCGACCATCATGCCCAGGCGGTTCATCTCGTAGACCACGTCTTTGCCGAACTCGCTCAGGCCCTCCTTGGTGTGAGGCACATTGGGATCGTTGATGTCGCCGGAGCTGTCGGCCCAGCCGTTGGAGTTGGACCAGGTAAGTGTCATGTAGCGCACGCCTAGGTCGTAGTACTGGCGGAGAAGCGCCAGCGAGTCCTCGATCGAGTGGCCGCCCTCAATGCCCATCAGCGCGGCAAGCTTCTGCTCGCGATGCGCGCGGAGAATGTCGTCCGGCGACGTGGCCAGCATCATCTGGTCGGAGTGCTTGGCGACTTGTTGCTTAACGGCGTCGATGAGCACCAGCGTGCGCCGAGCGTATTGCCCCTTGTACAGCGAAGGCTCGACCCAGATGGAGAAAAACTCGGCGGCGAGGTTTCCTTTGCGGGCCGATTCCAGGTTGAAGTTGCCTCCGTTCAGGGGATCGCTAAGATCGTAGTTCTCGTCGACGAAGCGCTGCGGTGTGTCGGCGTGAGTGTCGATAATGATGGCGGTCCGCTCCACTTCTACCGCGTCGGGCGCGGCGGTCGGCTTTTGAACGGGATGCTTTGCGGGAGCTTGTGCGACGACCAGGGCAGGCAATGAGAGCATCAGCAAGAGGAGCAGGGCGGGGATGCGCATAGGCTTGGCGTTAGTATATCGGGTGACGCCGCATGGAACCGACCGCGAGCAGTGGGTTGGTTTGGAGAGTACAGGCTTCACCGGCTGGGGAAAGACCCTGCCATAGGAGTGTCTGGATTGGCCTTGTAACAGGGCGCGACTTCAATCGTGCCGCAAAAACAGCAAAATGAATGCGGGCATTAACCCCTGAGGTTTGGTCTTTTCTGTGATTCGCCTGTCCTTTTCGTTTTTCCGCAGCCCGTTCATCCCGTACGTTACTTGCTCCCCATAGGTTCCGGGCTTCAACCCATCGAGGAAACTGAACCACCACCACGCGGCGGATGCGATTTTTGACGCGCATCCGGCACGCCATTCCGGACGGGAAGATGGCACGCCAAGTTGCGTGACAGGTGGCGATCACGGAAGGAGCCGCGGTCCACAAGTTGCATGCCCCTGCAGGTCCCGCTCGTTGGCCTGTTGAGCGGCTTGGATCTCCCCGTCGTTCACGTTTTGAGTGTGGCTTTGCGCCGCGGCCCGATTCGAACGGGCCTGCGGCGCCCACGCTCTCTCGGCGATGCCTGGAGCAGCGAACGACAAGCTGCCGCGAGCGATCGAGAAGACCGACTGCGGCAGATCTGGATTAGCGGTGTTGGTTCGCCGCTTCGGCTGCGGCCTTGATCTCCCGACTGGCCTGAGCCAGCAGGTCCTTGGCATGCGCGGCATGGCCAGACATGTCATAGTCGTTCGCAACCTGTGCGGCAGACATCTCATCCCACGCCTCGCGGATATGATGCTGCGCTTTGGCCATGTGTTCGTGCCGGCGCGGATCAATGTTCTCCGGCGGAGGGTTCTGCGCGATTGCGATGCTGCCGGCGATCAGCCCCATTGCAGGGGCACAGCCCAAAACAAACCTACGTCGATTCACGTGAGAATCCTCCGAGATCGAATTACCAGACGCTTGCGCGAAGCTGCGAGCGTAAGACTGCCCTGGTAGCGAAGCTGAGCCATAGTACCAGTTCGCAGGCGGCGATACAATCATGGAGCGAAGGCTTCGAAGCGCCTTTCGAAACGTTATGGAATCGACGGCGCGCCGTTTCACCTTGACGAGAGCCGACGAATGTGCGCTACCGTCGCGGTTCACCCCCTACTGCGCGGTCCAAAGG
>JASHTH010000150.1 GCA_030040655.1 Acidobacteriaceae bacterium
GAATACTGCCGATGGATCACCGAAGCCAAAAAGGAAGAGACACGGCAGTCGCGAATTGCCAAATCCGTCCAGATGCTCAAAGAGCGTGTGAAGACGCCCGGCTAATTAGATGTAAAGCATGCTTGACATTCGGCTACGAAATCTGTATTCTGCGATGTAAAGCAAGCTTTCCATGGCGTCGACGATCCGCAATCGAGTGAAAGAGCTGCGCAACGAACGGGGCCTAACGCAGCAAGAACTGGCGCAGGCGGTGGGCGTGTCGCGACAGAGCATTAACTCGATCGAGCGCGAGCGCTATGTGCCCAGTCTGCAGTTGGCCCTGGAGCTGGCGCGCGCATTTCAGTGCGGCACAGAAGAAATCTTCACGCTGGAGAAGAAACCATGAGCGTTCCCATCCTCGGCCGCATGGTCGACGAGCGATTTCTCAATCACCGGCAACGGTCGACGAGCCTGGCGGGAATTGTCAGCGGCATGCTGGCGGCACTGCTGTTTGCCTATCGGGCCTGGTTCAACCACGTGTGGAGCTGGGATTTGCTCGCCGTTGCCCTCACGTTTGTCGCCGTCAAGATGGGAGCGATGGTCTGGTTCCGGCTGCGGGATTGAAGGGCAGGCCGGCCCGATGGCCGGAGATCGAAAAGGAGACAACCGTTGCCTTTTTACAAGAGATCGATGAGCCGGAAAGCGAGGATTCTGCTGGTTTGCGGGACTTTTTGCCTGGCACTCAGTGGAGCGCTGCCGGTCTTCATTTCTCAGCCGGCCGGAACGGCCTCGCTCTGGTTCGACGGCCTGCGCGGGCTTCTTCTGGGCGCCGCGATCGGTCTGAATCTCGCCGCAGTGTCGCTGGGACGACCGGGCTGCCGGAACTGAACGGCCTTGGCCAAGAGAGCTTGAAGTTCGATGCGGCGCAGAGGAACCCTGTAGTCTGATTAGGTCAACTTTTTGCCGGGAACCCGGACTCTGCAGAACCTACCGGAGAAATATGCCCGTTGTCGAACTCGCCGGAGTGACCAAGGCCTACGAGGCCAAGGTCGCCGTCAACAACCTTAGCCTGTCCATCGAAGCCGGCCAGATGTTTGGCCTGCTGGGGCCGAACGGCGCCGGCAAGACCAGCTCCATCCGCATGATGATGGGCATCACCATCCCCGATTCAGGCACGATCCGCCTTTTTGGCCAACCCTTCGCGCGCGAGAGCCTCGACCGCGTGGGCTACCTGCCCGAGGAGCGCGGCCTGTACAAAAAGATGAAGGTCATCGAGCAGCTTGTCTTCTTCGGCCAGTTGCACGGCCTGCATGCCGGCGAGGCGCGCAAGCGCGCCGTCGACTGGGCCAAGCGCATCGAGATCGACGACTCGTTGGACAAGAAGACCGAAGAATTATCCAAGGGCATGCAACAGAAGATCCAGTTCATCGCCTCGCTGCTGCACGATCCCGGCCTGATCGTGATGGACGAGCCCTTCAGCGGCCTCGACCCGGTGAATGCAAAATTGCTGGAGCAGACGCTGATCGAGTTGAAGGAGCAGGGCAAGGCGATTCTCTTTTCAACCCACCGCATGGACCAGGTGGAGAAGCTCTGCGACTCGATCTGCCTGATCAACAAGGGCGAGGCGGTGCTCTCCGGCAAGATGCGCGAGATCAAGTCGCGTTACGAACGGAACCACGTGATCGTCGAATTCGAGGGCAGCCCCGAATTCCTCAAGAGCGAAGAGATCGCCGAAGCCAAGAACTTCGCCGATCACGCCGAGATCAGGCTCAAGCCGCACGCCGACGCACAAAAGCTGCTCAAGGAAGCTTCGGCCGTGGCCAGGATCTATCGCTTCGAATTGGTCGAGCCTTCGCTCGAAGAGATCTTCATCTGGACGGTAGGAGGCAAAGTCGATGCGTAACATGCTGCTGATCGCCAAGCGCGAATACTTGGAGCAGGTGCGGGGCCGCGCGTTCCGCGTGACCACGGTCGGCTTGCCTGCGCTATTCGCGCTGATTGTTGGCGTGGGCTATCTGTCTACTCTCGGAATTGGCGGCAACAAGCATATGGCGATTGCCGCCGGCAACAAGGCGCTGGCCGACGATTTGCGCAGCCGGTTGCTGAGCGACAAGGAGACCAAGACCACCGTCGACGTGGTGGCGCCGGCGACGCAGCAGGATCGCGCCGCCCTGCTGGGGGATGTGCGATCCAAGAACATCGACGCGCTGCTGTGGATCGACGCGTCGCAAGGAGCCCTGCCCAAGGCGACCTATTATTCGCAATCGTCGGGCGACTTTATCACCACCTCGCGCCTCAAAGACGCGCTGAACAATTCGCTCGTCGATGTGCACCTGACGAGCGGAGGGATGAATGCCTCTGACGCGGATGCGCTGGTGAAGGGCGTCGATCTCAATACCTTCCAGGTAAAAAAAGACGGCAGCATTGTGAAGAGCAACGCCGAGGGCTCTTTCTGGAAGGGCTACGTGATGGCGATTTTGCTCTCGATGACGACCATGATCTACGGCATGAACGTGGCGCGCTCGGTCATCCAGGAAAAGACCACGCGCATCTTCGAAGTGATGCTGGCCACAGCCAAGCCGTCCGATCTGCTGGCCGGCAAGCTTGTCGGCGTAGCCGCGGTGGGACTCACGCAGATCATTATCTGGCTGGTCGCCGCCGCCGTCATTCTGGTCTCGCCGTTCACAGCGGCGTTTCTCTCCGGCGATCTGGCCATTCATTTCTCGTGGGAGGAAGCTGTGCTGTTTCCGCTCTACTTCCTGCTGGGCTATTTGCTCTACAGTTCGCTTTTTGCAGGCCTGGCCGCTACCTGTGAGACGGAGCAGGAGCTGCAGATGTATATGCCGCTGGCCGCGGCGCCCACCTGGCTCAGCTTCGCGCTCATCGTGCTCATCATCAACGATTCAAATTCCGTATGGTCGATCGCCGCGTCGTTCTTCCCGCCGTGCGCGCCCATCATCATGTTCCTGCGCATGGCGTCGGAGATTCCGCCTGCGTGGCAATTTGCCGTCTCCATCGGACTGATGATCGTGAGCATCTGGGGCGTGCTTTGGGTTTCGTCGCGACTGTACCGCGTGGGGATTCTGATGTACGGCAAGCGCGCCACCCTGCCCGAGCTGATGCGCTGGCTGCGCTACAGCTAAAATCGCACCAAGGTGACCTCCGATCCGAATCCAAACGGGGTGCCCCAAGTCCCTGTGTTGGGACCTGGGAGGGAGCGATTCACGCTGCGCCAGCGGCTTGTTCTGGCTCTCGTTCCTCGGCTCGTCTGGGCGCTGCTTTCTGTGGTCGGCCGCACCTGGCGCTTCGAAGTGATGGTTGAAGAGGGCGCGACGCCGCGCATCTTCGGCCACGGCGCCGGACCTGAGATCTATTGCTTCTGGCATCAATGCGTCTTGCCCTGCGCCATCTACTACCGCTCGACCGGCGCGACCATTCTCATCAGCCGCAGCTTCGACGGCGAGCTGATCACGCGCACGCTGGCGCTCTTCGGCTTTCGCGCCGTGCGCGGATCGAGTTCGCGCGGCGCGCGCGAAGGGCTGCTGGGCTTGAAGAGCGTGCTCGAAAGCGGCAGGCCGGTTGTCTTCACAGCCGATGGACCGCGCGGTCCGGTCTACCAAACCAAGATGGGACCGATCAAGCTGGCGCAGATGACCGGAGCGCCGATCGGTGCATTTCACCTGCAGCCGAAGAGCGCGTGGGTGGTCAATTCCTGGGACCGGTTCCTGGTGCCGAAGCCCTTCACGCGCATCGTGGTGAGCTGGTCACGATGGACTTGCGTTCCGGCAGATACGCCGGACGAGGGATTGGAGGCCAAACGCGAGGAGCTGAACGAGGCGTTGGAACGCGCGCGCACTCGCGCGGTCGAATACTTTGGGAGTCCTGACCGATGAGCAGCGAGGCGGATGCAGGGCGCGACCTTCGCGTCGCCCACTTCGATTTCGAACTGCCGCCGGAACTGATCGCGCAACAGCCGCCGGCAGAACGGGGATCGAGCCGCATGTTGATCCTGGATCGGGCAAATGGCGCCGCGCGCGACGCCGTATTCTCCGATCTGCCTTTGCTGCTCAAGCCCGGCGATTTGCTGGTGCTCAACGACAGCCGGGTGATTCCCGCGCGGCTGTTTGCGAGACGCGTGGTTGATCGATCGACGTCCCTTCCCACCCTTTCCGCGTCCTCCACATCGGACCCGGAAAAGGGTGGGGCAACCCCGATGTCTCCGACCCTTGAAGCAAATAGCGCGTCAAGGATAGCGCACCCCGAGCCGGTCACGAAGCAGCAGGAGTCGGCGGAGCGGATCGAGATGCTGCTGACCGATCCTGCAGGCGAAAATCGCTGGCGCGCGCTGGTTAAGCCGGGCAGAAAGGTGAGCGTCGGGGACCACCTGATTTTCCTGGCAGCCAACGGTGTCGTTGAACTTGAAGCGAGAGTCCTCGATCGTGGAGAATTCGGAGAGCGCCTGCTCGAATTCGCGCATGTGACCGATTTCTTTGCCGTCATCGAGCGCATCGGCCATGTGCCCCTGCCGCCGTACATTCGCCGCGGCGATGTTGCCGGCGATCGCGAACGATATCAAACGGTGTATTCGCGCGAACGCGGTTCGGTTGCCGCGCCGACAGCCGGGCTGCATTTCACATCACAAATGCTCGATATTCTCGCCGCGCGTGGAGTCGAAATCGCCCGCATTTCGCTCCACGTCGGCCTCGGCACATTTGCGCCGTTGCGCGTCGAACGCGTTGACCAGGTACATTTGCACAGCGAGCGCTACTCCATTTCAGCGGAAAGTGCGGACGCGGTGAACCGCGCCCGGCGCGAGCGGCGCCGCGTCGTTGCTGTGGGAACAACAGTGGTGCGCACGCTCGAAGCCGCGGCGTTGCGGTCAGCAAGCGGAGAAATCGAAGCGCACTCCGGGACTGCGGGCATCTTCATCTCGCCCGGGTTCGAGTTTCGCGTCGCCGGCGCGCTGCTCACAAACTTCCACCTGCCGCAATCGAGCCTGCTCATGCTGGTGAGCGCCTTCGCCGGGCGCGAGCGCGTCCTCGCCGCCTATCACCACGCCGTCGAGCAGAGGTACCGCTTCTTCAGCTACGGCGACTGCATGTTCATCGCCTGAGGTCCCTGCGAACTGTGTACTGCAGAAGGCCCCCTGATACACTCGGAACCGTGCCCGACGCAGCCAAGCCGCCGGTTTTTCTGCTCGACGCGATGTCGTTCATCTTTCGCGCGTACCATGCCATGCAGCGCAGCCGGCCCATGTCGACGCGCTCGGGCCTGCCCACGGCGGCGACCTACGTCTTTGTCAACATGATCAAGAAGCTGCGGCAGGATTTTCAGCCGATTTACTTTGCCGCGGTCTTCGACCCCAGTGGCGCGGTCTTTCGCGACGAGCGCGCCAAGGACATCGGCAGCTTGCGCAAGTGGAATGCGAAGACGCAGAGCTTCGAAGAAGTCAGCTATGACGGCTACAAGGCCAAGCGCGAGTCGATGCCCGAGGACCTGCGCCGCCAGATTCCCTATATCCGCCGCGCGCTCGATGCGCTGCGCATTCCCATCCTCGAAGCGGCAGGCTTTGAAGCCGACGATGTGATCGGCACGCTGGCCCGCGAGGCCGCCGCGCGAGGGCACGAGGTCTTCATTGTCTCCGGCGACAAGGACATGATGCAGTTAGTCACGCCGCAGGTGAAGATTCTTAATCCGCAAAAGGACAACCTGATTCTCGATCCCGCTGGCGTGACGGCTACGCTGGGCGTGCCGCCGGAGAAGGCGATCGACGTGATGGCGCTGCGTGGCGATGCGATCGACAACATTCCCGGAGCGCCGGGCATCGGCGACAAAGGCAGCGTCGACTTGATCGTCGAATTCGGCAATCTCGATGCGGTGCTGGCGCGCACGGCGGAGGTTAAGCGCAAGACGTATCGAGAATCGCTCGAACAGAATCGCGACGCGGTGCTGCTCTCGAAAGAGCTGGTTACCATCGATCGCCATGTGCCGCTGGAACTCGACCTCGCGGCGATGCAGACGCAGCCGCAAGATCTGGAAGCTTGCCG
>JASHTH010000151.1 GCA_030040655.1 Acidobacteriaceae bacterium
GAGCTGCTCGAGAGCGTCGACACCATGATCGTGATTCCCAACGAAAAGCTGCTGGCCGTGGCGCGCGACGCCGGCTTCTTCGAGAGCTTCCGCGTGGCCGACGATGTGCTGCGCCAGGGCGTTCAGGGCATCTCCGACATCATCACCATCCCCGGCATCATCAACCGCGACTTTGCCGACGTGAAAACCACCATGGCCGGCATGGGCCACGCGGTGATGGGCACGGCGGTCTGTTCCGGATCTCGCCGCGCGGTGGAAGCGGCGCAGGCGGCCATGGCTTCGCCGCTGCTCGAGACCGGCGCCATCGACGGCGCCCGCGGCATCCTCATCAACATCACCGGTTCCAGCACGCTCAAGCTTTCCGAAGTGAACGAGGCTTCTTCGCTCATTCAAAGCGCCGCGCACGAGGATGCCAACATCATCTTCGGCGCCGTGCTCGACGAAAAGATGGGCGAAGAGGTGAAAATTACCGTCATTGCCACCGGCTTCCGCGACCAGATGCCCGACCGCCGCGCGCGCATGTTGAGCGTGGCCGAGATGCCGGTCATCTCGGTGCCCGTGGTTTCCGCCGGCAACTGGATGACCGAGCCGGCGACGCCGGCCGCCGCCGCTCCTGCGCCGCTGCGCTTCCAGAGTGAAGACGAAGAAGAGGAGAAAGTGCAGTTTGTCGCCGTAGAACCTGCCGTATTCGCCGCTTCCACCGCAATGCCACAGAACGGCTCTGCAGCCTCGCGCAAAAAGCTCGCTCCCAAGCCGGCCAAGGAGACGAAAGCCATGGCCGAGCCGGAGTTGACCGAATCGGCGCGGCCGCGCTTTGCCGAATTGGCCGAGGAACCCGTCTACACGCCATTGCCAAGGGATTACGCTCCCGACTTCACGCCAGACTCGCGTGGCGCTTCGGCTCCGCCGGCCGAAGAACCCGTTGCTGCCGCGGCTGCGCTGTATACCGGTTCCGGCGAGGAGGCTGAAACCGACCTGGACGTCCCGGCCTTCATGCGGCGGGGCCAGTTCTAGCCTTCCTTCAGGTACCACCGGTGTGGGGGCTACCACTTTCGTACCCTTGCTGGAATTTTTCCGTTTCGAATTGGGAAGGGTGCGCGATATAGTGCAAATAAGCATCTTACAAGCCAGGTGCTTGCGGGTGTCGACCGCGCTTTCACGCCGAAACGATAGATAGGTAGAAGAATTGCTTATTGTTTTTCGGCGTGTTGCAAATCACACGGAATTGCCGCACGGACCGTTAAAACTATGGGGACAAGAAAAAGAGCCATCCACCGGGGACTCGTGTTGTCTCCGACATGGCCGATAGGACGGCAAGAATCCACAGTGGAGAGGACATCGGCTGGATGAGGCTTTCTTGCATTTTGGCTTTTGGATTGGCTTTTGCCGGCGCCGGCGGCGCCTGGGGCTTGGATGCCCCGCACACCTTGCATAGCACTAAGGCCTCAAGAGCGGGCCTGGCGGCGAGCCACGGCGCCGCCCGCCACACTGCGGCTCATCTGGCAAGGACGAAATCGACAGCCACGGATGCGCACGCGCGGTCCTCGGCGGCGACAGCGCATCGGGCGGTTCGCACCGCGACCGGCCACACCTCGGCGGCCCGAGTGCGGCGAGCGTCGCTGACGCTGCACCATCATCGTTATTACGAGCGCTTCACTGCCAGCTCCTTTGTCGATGGCGTTGTCGGCGAAGGCGACATTACCACCGGCGAAGATCCCGTGATTCGCCAGGCGGCCATCGACGCGCTGGGCGACATGAACGGCACCGCCGTCGTCATCGATCCTTCCGACGGCCGCATCCTGGCCATGGTGAACCAGAAGCTGGCGCTCTCCGGCGGCGCCGAGCCCTGCTCGACGATCAAGCTCACCGTGGCTCTTGCTGCCCTTTCCGAGGGCCTGGTCACGCGCGACACCCCCGTGAATCTCGGCGGTTGGCGCATGAACATGACCGAGGCCATTGCCAAAAGCAACAACCTCTACTTCGAAGAGCTGGGCCGGGAACTCGGCTTTGAGCGCGTGCGGCATTACGCCGCCATGTTCGGCCTGGGCGAACTGGCCGGGTACAACATCCAAGGCGAGCAGCTTGGGACCTATCCCGAGGAGGAAATTCCGGCTTCGGAAGGCGGCGTAGGCCGGATGTGCAGCTTCGGCCAGGGAGTGAATATGACGCCGCTGCAGTTGGGCGCGTTTGTATCCGCCATCGCCAACGGCGGCACGCTCTACTACCTGCAGCATCCTACGACGCCCGAGGAAATCGCCAGCTTCGAGCCCAAGATCAAGCGGACCCTCGACATTGCGCGCTTCGTTCCCGACCTCGAGGACGGCATGGCCGGCGCCGTCGAGTACGGTACGGCGCGCAGGCTTCGCACCAACTTCCAGGAACTGCCCGTCTTCGGCAAGACCGGAACCTGCTCCAATGACGGAACCCGTTACGGCTGGTTCGTTTCCTTCTCCAATTCCGACCAGGGAGGCCTGGTGACGGTCTTCTTTCTCGAAGGCGGCCGGGCGACCTTTGGCCCACGCGCCGCCGAGCTGACCGGCGAGTTCTACAAAGACCTGTGGGATCGCAATTACTTCGCCGACAAGGCTGTGGCCGCGGTTCCCGAAGCTGCGCCGGCGAGCCGATAGCGGACCTCGATAGTGACCCTCATCCTCGCGAAGCCGCCCGACGGGCGGCTTTCGGCGTTTCCGGCTCGCTGAAACGAATTCCCTCCTCAATCATCCGATAGGTAGAGGGTCGTCTGAGTTGCAAAAACCGCCCGGCCGGACGAGACTCGACAGAGACGCACCCTGGACTTCCCTATGGCGTTGCCCACCGACATTCTGATCAGTTACGGCTACCTGCTGCTCTTCATCTGGGTCTTTGTGGAGCAGTGCGGGCTTCCCGTCCCGGCCATGCCGGTGATCCTGGCCGCCGGCGCCCTTTCGGCCGAGCATAGGCTCAGCTTCGCGCTGGCGCTGGGGGTGTGCCTGTCAGCGACGCTGGCGGCCGACAGCAGCTGGTTCCTGATCGGCCGCCGGTACGGCCATCTGGTGCTCCGGCTTCTCTGCAAGCTGTCGCTCGAACCGACCACCTGCGTCCGCCGCACGCAGGACTCGTTTGGCCGGCGCCGCGAAGTGACGCTGATGACCGCCAAGTTCATTCCCGGTCTCGCCCTGCTGGCCCCGCCCGTTGCCGGCGGAAACGGCATGACGTATGCGAGGTTCGTCCTGTTCGACGGCATGGGCGCGGCGATGTGGCTGGCGACCATCCTCACCGTAGGCAGGCTTTTCGGCGATCTGATCAAACGCGATCCCAGCTTGCTCGGCTGGACGGGTAGGTTCGGCGGCTTGTTGTTGATCCTAGCCGTTCTCAGCTTCCTGGCTGGCCGATTGATCCGCCGGCGCATGGTGCTGAAGAAGCTCGCTGCCTCGCGCCTGGAGCCCGAGGAGCTGAAACGCCTGCTCGACGCGGGCCAGCCGATCTACATTGTCGATCTGCGCCATCCACTTGAGCTGCTGCCCGATCCGTTCACGCTGCCCGGCGCGTTGCATCTTTCACCGGACGCGCTCGCCGCCCGTCATCTTGAGATTCCGCGCGACCGCGACATCGTGCTCTACTGCACCTGTCCCAGCGAAGCTACGGCCGCCAAGACGGCCATGACCTTGCACAGGCTGGGCATCGAGCGCGTGCGCCCCTTGCGCGGCGGCTTCGACGAGTGGAAGCGGCTGGGCTTTCCGCTGGATCCGATTCCGCCCGCGTTTCCAGCCGCTTCCGTTGTTCCGGCGGTCAGCTAAGCGGCAACCGTCGATCCCGCGGTGGCATTGACGAACAACTGTGCGATCTTGTTGGCGATGGGCGAGCCGATGCCGCTGCACGGGTCGGGCCCAGGCCCGGCACTGTAAAAGCCGTTGCTGCCCTGGGTGATGTCGTTGAAGTCGCCCTGGTTTTGCCAAAGCGAAGGAGTGACGAAGCCCAGCTTGGTCCCGAAGGACGCGAAAAGCCCAGCGTAGAGTGGCGCCACGGCGCTGGTGCCGCCTACCGACGTTTGACTGCCGTGAACGACAATTTCGTAGCCGGTTTGCGGATCGGCGTCGGCGCAGACGTCGGGAACCATGCGGCCGGTTCCGTATTGTGTGCCGGCCGGAGCGGGCGGCGCGCCGATCTGCCACGACTGCACCGGGAAGATTGTCGAGTAGCCCCCGCCCGTGCCTTCGCCGTCGGTCATGTCGGGGTTGTCGTTCCAGACGGTCTCGACGGTCGCAGTTTTGTAAGTGCCGCCGCAACCCACCACGTGCGGGCACGAAGAGGGCACGTCGACATTGGCCGGTGCATTGCCGCCATCGCTCGAGTCATTGTCGCCTGCGGCGGCAAACACCACCATCCCCGCCGCAGTCGCCGCCTGGGCGGTGGACTCCATCTGCTGCGCGTCGGTTGTGCCCCAGTTGGCTTCGTCGGCGCCCCATGAGATAGAGCAGACGTCGCAACCGTCCTGGGTCGCCTTCTGCACCGCAGATGCGATGTCCTGCGACCAGTACATGCGAATCGTGGCGGGTTGTCCGGTGGCCGCGTAATACGCCGCCGCCGCGACCTGGATATCGAGCGCGACTTCGTAATCGGGGTCGTCCTGCGCCCCGACGCTCTGGTTGGGGCTGTTCTGGGTGCCGTCCACCGAAACGTCGGTGATGGAGGGCGAAGGCTGGCCGATGGATTGAAAGAACTGGTCCATGTCCGACTGGACCCATCCGCCGCCCAGCTCGACGATGGCGATGACGCCGCCGCCGGCCAGGCCGCTCGGCCAGTTATAGGCAGCGCAGAGGCTGGGAACCGACCAGGGACCGCCGGCTGCCGCCGCGGCACGCGCCGCGTCGCTGTAGATGCTGCGTCTCACAAAGTAGGGGTTGCATTTGAAAGTGGGAGATGAACGCATTGGGGGTGCTCCTTTCACTTGCTGATTTGAGCCGTGCGCGCGAGTATGCCACAAAGCTATTGTGGAAGGCAAAGGAGAGTTCGTTTCATTGCGCCAGACGAAAAAACCGGGCTTGAGCGCCGGGCGCGATCCGGATGCGCGCAAGCCTTGGAGCGGTTCCACGGTCGCTTTGCGTCGGAGGCGCAGAAGCCAAGCGGCTCATCCCTGAAGAAAGAGCCGCCTTCGACCACGCCGAAACCGGGTACAGTAACTGTGGAACCGCTCTAGGATGAGTTGGGGGGCGAATGCACCCCATGGAGCCGAACGCTTTGGCCTACGATGACTTGCGCGGCTGGATCGCGGCGCTGGAAAAACATGGTGAATTGAAACGCATCCGCGAAGAAGTTTCGCCGGAGCTCGAAATCACGGAGATTACCGATCGCGTCTCGAAGATGGGAAAGGCTGGGAACAGGGAACAGGGATCGGGGATCGGAGGTCATGGATCAGGTTATGCGCCCGGCGGGCCGGCCCTGCTCTTCGAGAATGTCAAGGGCCATCCCGGCCATGCCGTGCTGATGAACCAGTTCGGCAGCGAGCGGCGCATGGCGCTCGCCGTTGGCGTGGAGCGCATCGACGAGATCGCCGAGCGAATTTCGGGCCTGATGAACGTCAAGGCGCCGGGAGGATTTCTCGATAAGCTCAAGATGCTGCCCCAGCTCGGCGTCCTAACCAGCGCATTTCCCAAGACCGTCGTGCCCAAGGACGCACCCTGCAAAGAGGTTATTCTCCTCGACAACTTCGATCTGAACGAGTTCCCCATTCTCAAGTGCTGGCCGCACGACGGCGGCCGTTTCATCACGCTGCCCTGCGTGCACACGCGCGACCCGCGCACCGGCAAGCGCAACATCGGCATGTATCGCATGCAGGTGTTCGACGGCCGGACGACAGGCATGCACTGGCAACGCCAA
>JASHTH010000152.1 GCA_030040655.1 Acidobacteriaceae bacterium
GTATTCCTTCCCATCAGCATGAGCGACATCGCCATGCCGTGGATGGTGCCGCGGAAGAATTTCACCAATCGCCGGTCGCTGTGGCTTACTCTTGTGGCGCGGCTCAAACCAGGCGTGTCAATCGCACAGGCCGAAGCCAGCCTAGCGCCGCTGTGGCACTCGCTGCGCGGGGAGGAGCTGCCGCTTTTCAAGTCGGCATCGCAACAGTTCACGGACCGGTACGTGGCGAAGGCTACGATCAAGGTTCTTGACGATTCCCAGGGCTTTTCGCCCGGGCGCATGGAGCTGAAAACGCCCCTGGTCATTCTGATGAGCATGGCCGGGCTGCTCACGCTGATGTGCGCCATCAACGTAGCCACGCTGCTCTTGCTGCGCGCGGCCGGCCGGGCGCGCGAAATGTCGATGCGCTACGCGCTGGGTGCGAAACGCAGAAGGATCGTTTCCCAGTTGCTGGTCGAAGGCGGAATTCTGGGCCAGCTCGGAGCCGTGGCCGGAGTCTTTCTCGCTCCAGTCGCGGCGGAGGTGCTGGTACGCCTCTTGACCAACGCCGATCCCGGCAGCGAGCCCTATTCCGCATCGATCGATGCGCGCGTTCTGCTCTTCACGCTCGGCGTCTCTCTGGCCGCGAGCGTGCTCTTCAGCGTGGCGCCGGTCCTTCACTTCCTGCGGCCCGACCTAGCCAATTCGCTGCGACAGAATGCCGGCACGTTATCCAAAGACCCGCAGCGCTTCCGCAAGCTCGCCGTCGGGGCGCAGATTGCGCTGAGCGTGATGCTGCTGGGCGGCGCGGGTCTGTTCGTGCGGACGCTCGACAAGCTTCGCAACCAGCCTGTTGGATTCGATACCGCGCAGGTTGACACGTTCAACGTCGATCCCACTGAAGCGGGCATGAGCGGAGATCGAGTTTTTCAGGTCGAAAACAACGTTCTCGACGCGGTGCGCCGCATTCCGGGCGTGATCGACGCGGCGGGCACAGACGATCCGGAGCTCTCCGGCGATTCCAGCTTTTCCGGTTTTACCGTTCAGGGCTACAAGCCGGCGGAAGACGAGAAGATGAGCTTCGAGTACGAGTGGATCACACCGGGCTATTTCGCCACACTTCATCAGCCCGTAGTAGCCGGCCGCGAATTCACCTCCGCCGATAGCAAAGGTGCGCCAAAGGTGGCCGTCGTGAATCTCGATTTCGCCAAGCGCTTCTATGGCACGCCGCAGAGCGCGCTCGGCCGCCAGATCGGCGAGGGCGACAAGCCGGATACCACCGTCGTTGGCGTGGTGGGCAACATCAAGCACGAAAACCTGCGCGATGACATCGGCCCTGCGGTCTACGCGCCCTATGTACAGGAGAACTTTCCCGTGGGCCTGCAGATTTACGTGCGTACCGCACAGCCTCCGGAGACGCTCCAGCCGGCGATCCGGCAGGCCATTCACCAGCTCGATCCCACGCTGGTGGTCGACGGCCTGCGCACCATGGAAGAACAGGTTACACGCAGCGCATCGGATGAACGCGCACTGGCCGTGCTTGCCATTGGCTTTTCCGCGCTGGCCATGCTGCTGGCTGCCGTCGGCCTCTATGGCGTGCTCGCGTATTCGACCGAGCAGCGCACACGCGAGATCGGCGTGCGGCTGGCGCTGGGCGCGCCGCGCGGCGGCGTGATGATGCTCATCGTGCGCGAGATGGCATGGATCGCGGGCCTGGCGATTCTGGTCGCGCTGCCGTCGGTGGTGGGGTTGGCGCAGCTTTTCCGCACGCAGCTTTACGGAGTAACGGCGGCCGATCCGGTCTCGCTGGCCGGCGCCGTGGTTCTCACGCTCCTCATGATTGTGCTGGCAGCGGCGCTGCCCGCGCGCCGCGCGGCGGCTGTGGAGCCGATGCAGGCGTTGCGGGCTGAATAGCCTCCACGTCCAGCGTCAGGCGCCGGGGGCGAGGGACTAAAGGACGAGGGAAAAACATAGGGAACGGAGACTGAGGGAGAGAGAGCAGAGATCAAAGATCCGGAAAGAGGGCCGCGAACCGATCGCTGATCACTGTGAACTGCGAACTACGAACTTGGAACCAATTGCTGATAGCTGAAAGCGAAAAGCCAGAGGCAAGCAGCTAGAAGCTAGGAGCTCAGAATCGATGATCGGCCAAAACATTCGCTTCGCGCTGCGGCAGCTGATCAAGGCGCCGGGATTCACCATTACGGCAATCATCACCCTCGCGCTGGGCATCGGCGCGGTCACGGCGATCTATACCGCCGTGTACGCCACATTCATCGCGGCCATGCCCTATCCCGATCCCGACAATCTGGTCATGGTGTGGTCGCAGGTGAAGGGTGGCCATAACGGAGTATCGGCCGGCGACTTTACCGACTGGCGCGAGCAGAGCCATTCGTTTGTCGACCTGAAGGCGTTTACGGGCACGCAGTTCAACCTGGCTGGCAAGGAAGCGCCGGAGATGGTGGACGCGCAGTACACCACGCCGGGCATGTATGCCATGATGGGCAACAAGTTCCAGATGGACCGCGACTTTCTGCCCGAAGAAGGCGTCGCCGGGAAAGAACACGTCGTGATCCTGATGAACAAGATGTGGCGCCGGATGGGAGCGGACCCGAACATCATCGGCAAGACGGTCACGCTCGATCAGAAGCCCTACACCGTTGTGGGTGTGCTTGCGGGAGGCCAGGCCGACCGGCTGGACCAGGATCTGGTCGTGCCGCTGGTTTTTACGCCAGAGCAGAAGAACCACGACTTCCACTGGCTGCTGGTAATGGGCCGGCTCAAGCCCGGCGTCACGATGAAGCAGGCGCAGGCCGACATGGACGCGGTGGCGGCGCATGTCGCGAAGGTGTACCCAACGTCGAACAAGGGCTGGGGCGCAAAGATCGATCCGCTCAAGAACGATTTTCTCGACGACAGCGTCAAGACCACGATGTGGCTTCTGCTGGGCGCGGTGGGCTGCGTGCTGCTGATCGCGTGCGTCAACGTGGCCAATTTGCTGCTGGCCAAGGGCATCTCCCGCCAGCGAGAGATCGCTATCCGCAGTGCTGTGGGCGCCTCGCGCCGCATTATCTTCGCGCAGTTTGTCATTGAGAGCCTGGTGCTGGCTTTGCTCGGCGGGCTGATCGGGACCGCTGTCGGCTTTGGCATGTTGCGCGGGCTGAAAGCCATGATGCCCGACGGCACGCTACCCTCCGAAGCGGATCTCTCGCTGAACATTCCGATCTTGCTGGTTACGCTTGCCGCAACCACGCTCGCGGGAATCCTCTTCGGCTGCGCGCCGGCTTGGTACGCATCGCGGCTCGATCCGGCCGAGACGCTGAAAGAAGGGGGACGATCGGGCTCGAGCAAGATTCGCCAGCGGCTGCGGCAGTCGCTGGTCATCGGCGAATTCACGCTGGCTCTGGCGCTACTGGCCGGCGCGGGTTTGGCCATGCACAGTTTCTGGAACTTGGCCCACGTCGATCTAGGAGTGCATGTCGATCACGTACTCACCTTCGACCTGCCCATGATCAAAGGCAAAGACGCGACTGCCGGCCAGATCGTCGGCTATTACGAGCAGATGCTTCGCAGGCTCCAGGTCACGACCGGCGTGGAGCATGCCACGATTACGGTGGGAATGCCACTTGAAGGCGCATACTTCGGCATGCCGTTTACGATCGGAACGACAACCTATACCGATCCTTCGCAGCGGCCCGGCACCGGTTTCCAGATGATTACTCCGGACTACTTCAACACCTTCGGCATCCGCTTGGTGAACGGACGCGCCTTTACCGATGCGGATAACGCGCAAGGCATGAAGGTCGCGATTGTCAATGAGGAGTTCGTGAAGGAGAACTTCAAGGGCAAGAATCCCATCGGTGAGCGCATCAATGTCGAGCAACTCATTCCCGGCGTAACCAAGCTTGGCCCCTACCAGGCGTGGCAGATCGTGGGCGTGATTCACGACGTGCGCGGCGGCAACTTCAGTCGCGACCGGGCGCAGATGTACGTTCCCTTCGATCAATCCCCGTGGGTTGATGCCAACTTCGGCGTGCGCACGGCCAGCGACCCGGAGGCGATGAGGAGGACCGTTGCCGCCGCCGTCCACGCGATTGACCCGGCTGCGGCGTTATCTGAAGTCAAAACGCTCGATCAGATTCGCGACGAGGCGCTCTCCGGCGATCGCTTTAACCTGCTTCTGTATGTGAGCTTTGCGGTCATCGCGCTGTCTTTGGCTGCGGTGGGAATCTACGGCGTGATGGCCTTCGGTGTGGGCCAGCGCGAGCACGAGATCGGCGTGCGCATGGCGCTGGGCGCCAGCCGCGGCCGCGTGGTGCAGATGATTCTCAAAGAAGGCGCGATCCTGGCGGGAATCGGCATGGCGCTGGGGCTGGTGGGCGCATATTTTGTGGGCCGGGCGATGCAGAGCACTTTGTATAACGTGGGCTCGATCGACCTCGGCGCGTTTTGCGCGGTGGGCGTGCT
>JASHTH010000153.1 GCA_030040655.1 Acidobacteriaceae bacterium
GACTTCATCCGCCAGCATCCGCGCTTCCAGAAGACCGCGATCATCTTCATTTCCGGGGTGCACATTGCCGACGCCGACAAGATACAAGGCTACCGCAGCGGCGCCGTCGACTACATTCTGGTGCCGGTGGTGCCGGAAGTGCTGCGTGCCAAGGTGAGCGTCTTTGTCGAGCTGCACCGCAAGACCCGTTTGCTCGAGGCCCTGAACAGCAATCTGGAGAAGCTGGTCGAGGAGCGTACCGAAAAACTGCGGCAGAGCGAGGCTGCGTACCGGACCAAGGCGGCCCTGCTCGATCTTGCCTCCGAGGCTATCATTGTGCGCGATTTGGCCGGGGCGATCCAATTCTGGAATTCGGGCGCGGAGAAACTCTATGGATGGAGCCGGGAAGAAGCTCTGGGAATGGACATGCATGAACTGCTTTGCACCATCTTTCCCAGCTCCCGCAGCGAAGTCGAAGAGTCATTGAAAGAATTCGGAGAGTGGCAAGGCAATTCACTCCAGACCACACGGGATGGGCGGCAAATCACCGTCAGTTGTCACAAGACGTTGAACCGGGATGAGAACGTCATTCTGGAGGTGAACCGGGACATCACCATTCAGTTGCAGACCGAAGAGGCTCTGCGCAACGCCGAGAGGCTGGCGGCGATGGGTCGCGTGGCCGGAATCATCGCGCACGAGATCAACAACCCGCTCACCTCGATCATGAACATCTTTTACTTATTGAAGAATCACCCCTCTCTGGACAATTCTGCCCGGTGCTACGCCGACATGGCGGAGCAGGAGCTGCGCCGCCTCTCGCATATCACGCGCCAGACCCTCAGCTTTTATCGAGAGACAAGAGACCCGGTGCAAGTCGTCCTTCGCGAGCTTCTGGACAACATTCTGGAATTGCAGGAGAGAGACCTCCGCGACAAGCGAATCGCGCTGCAAAGGAAATACTTCACCGACGCCGCCCTCCATGGGTTTCCCATCGAGCTCCGGCAGGTCTTTCTGAATGTGCTTCTCAATGCCGTCCAGGCGATGCCGGAAGGAGGCATCCTGCGCATCGCCGTGCGCGAGGTCACGGATTGGCCGACCAGCAGGCCGGGAGCCGCTATCTCCATCGTCGATACGGGAATCGGGATTCCGTCCAAGGACGCCAAGAGGCTTTTCGAGCCATTCTTCAGCACCAAGTCCACCAAAGGAACTGGCCTCGGTCTGTGGATCAGCAAAGGAATTCTGCAAAAATACGAAGGCCGCATCTCCTACCGCAGCTTTCGCCACCCACGCGGATGCATGACGTGTTTCCGCATCTTCATCCCCGTCAGCGGATTGCAGATCAGGCATGCGAACGGTGGAGCAAGGCTTCGCAAGAAGGCGCTTGAGGCGGAGTCTTCCGCGGAGCTGGCGACCTCAGGCGAGAGCTTTGAAAGCGTGTCGGCCGATGCGTCCGTTTCCGGTTGCTCCGCGAGCGAGGCCGAAGCCGCGCAGCGCATTTAGGGCGATCGGACAGAGACGGCCGAAATGGCGCCCCCAATTGGAGCGAATCAAAACCGGAAACCCGGCTTGAGCTCGCAGCGATACACAGTGGCTTTATCGGCGTTGGTGCGAATATTGCAGGTGGCCCAGCTCAGAAACAGATCCGGGCCGAGCGGGAATACCATGGGCGCGCCGTTGACCTCGGCTTCGATGCTGACGCCCTCCTGCGTGGGCGGAAGCGTGAAGTGCAGCGCGTCGCCGAAGATCACGGGATAGACTTCGCGGACATTGGAGCTGTTGGTGTCCTGGAAGACTTCGGCTTCGAGAAGGAAGGTTGCGGTGTCGGACCAGTCGACAGCGGAAACGGTGATCTGGCGGCCGCCGTGGGCGTATCCGCTGGGATCGATCGTCGTAAAAGGACAGGGGCCGGCGATGCAGGAAGCGCGGACATCGCGAAACTCGTTGCCGGTGCCCGCGTCGAGCGATATGGAACTTCGCGCGGCCTTCCAGTTGCCGTCGGGCGAGCAGATGGGTCGATGATGGCAAGGCACGTTACCCTTGTTCACAACCTCGAAGGTCTTTACGGCGCTTCCGATGTTGATTGCCGTTTCGGTGTTGACCGTGTAACGGATCCTGACGTTGGAGACGACCGAGGGCTTCCCGGTGACGCTGGAAGCGGCAGGCTTGAGCAGAGGCGACATGGCGGCGACGTAAAGTTGGCGCGTGGTCAGATGAATTCCGCTGCGCAGTTGAAGGTCGAGGGGCATGTAGCCATCGCGGCGGAAGCTCAAATCCACGTTGCGGCCGGGCCACAGAATCTGCGGATCATTGAGCGCGAAGAAACCGGAGGCGTCGGATCGCGTGCTGACGCTGCTGTAGCCGTTTGAGGCGGTCACGAGCACATCGGCGATAGGTAGCTGTTTGCGCACGTCTTGATCGCGGCGGATGACGGCGCCGTGAAGGGTGATGTTGCGCGCGCGCACATGCTGGATGCGCAGCACGATGAGTGCAACCGCTCCAGCGGCGCAGGCAGCCGCAATAATCCAAATTTTGGCGGTCCGGCGCCTCACTTCGGTTTCACCCGCATTCCCAATGGGTTGGACGCAGAATCGACCGGATTTGCCGTCCGGCATGGACTGCCGTGCCACGGGTCACTCGCATCTAAAGAGTTGTCGCGGCAACCGATGCCGAAAGGAGCCGGATACGGAAGCTTCGCTTCGACCGAATCGATGACCAAGGCGCGCCATCGAAAACAATTCCGGGGGCAGCGACTCGACAGTTCGCGGCGTGAATTCGTGCGGCGCGCGGCGTCATGGTCGATCGCCGCGCCGATTGTGCTCACGCCTTTCGAGGCGCTGATCGGCGAAGCCGAGGCGCAGCAGAGCGGAACGCAACATGCCGGTCCGGCGGCGCTGCCCGAGCCGGGATCGCTCACGCCGGCCGACGAGCAGCTTCTCAATGAGATCGAGCACGCCAGCTTTCTGTTTTTCTGGGAACAGTCGAACCCCGCGACCGGGTTGACCAAGGACCGCTGCAGCGCGCGAGAAAAAGATACGAGCCTGGGCGCGAGCATTGCTTCGACGGGATTTGGGCTCACGGCGATCTGCATTGCCGAGAAGCGAGGCTTCGTCGGTTACGCCGATGCGCGGCTTCGCGTGATCCAGGCACTCTCGTATTTGTGGCACAAGCTGCCGACGCATCGCGGATTCTTCTATCACTTCGCCAACATCGACACGGGAGAACGGATGTGGGACTCCGAAGTGTCGTCAGTCGATACGGCGCTGCTTTTGTGCGGAGTTCTGACCTGCCACGGGTATTTCAAAGACAAGACCATCTCCGACCTGGCTCACGCCATCTTCGATCGCGTGGATTGGACGTGGCTCTCGGAGGACACCAGCCTGTTGCCGCATGGATGGACGCCGGAGATGGGCTTCCTGCCCTACAAGTGGGATTTCTACAGCGAGTTGATGATGATGTACCTGCTGGGCATGGGTTCGCAGTCGCACCCGTTGCACAGCGAGGCGTGGTTCGCATGGAAGCGCACGGTCTTCGAGTACGATGGCCTGCGTTATATCGGTTCGTTTGCGCCGCTGTTTGTCCACCAGTACTCCCAGGCGTGGTTCGACTTCCGCGGCAAGCACGACCGTTACGCCGACTATTTCGAGAATTCGACGATCGCGACGGACGTGCACCGGCGATTCTGCCTGGAACTGAGCGAACAGTTTCCCGACTACAGCAACGCGCTGTGGGGGATTACCGCGTCGGATTCCGCGAAGGGTTATGTGGTGTGGGGCGGTCCGCCGGCCATGGGACCGATCGACGGAACGGTCGTTCCGGCTGCGGCGGGGGGCTCGCTGCCGTTTTTGCCCGCTGCGACCATGCGCGTGCTGCGCACCATCCGCGAGCATTATCCCAAGGCCTGGTGCCGCTATGGATTTGTGGATGCCTTCAATCCGCTCACTGACTGGTATGACAGCGACGTGGTCGGGATCGACACCGGCATCCTCATGATCATGGCCGAGAATGCGCGCACGGGATTTGTCTGGGAGACGTTCATGAAGAATCCCGAGGCGCAACGCGGCATGGAGGTGGCCGGCTTCCAACCCAATGCTTCTGCTCCGCCTGCTGCGCAGTAGCCTTGCTGGGCGAGAGCCGATGCGCCAGGGCCTCGCATCGTTCGGCTTGACGTTTAGGGATGGGAGGTGACAAACAACGGTGCTGGTGGGGTTCGCATCGAACCTGCTAGATGCGGCGGCGCGGCCGCTTGGGACCCGAGCAGGAGAAGAGAACCCTGCGTTCCGCCAAGTCCCAGGTCGGCTGGCTCATTGAACGCTTTGCAGGCCTTGGGCCGGAAGAACCCGATGTCGAAGACTACGTGCCAGGAATGGTTTGTACCGCCTGCGCCGGGATGGCGTCCGATCGATCCGAAGTTGATTCGGGCGCAGTGCGCAAATTCCGCGGGCGCGTAACGGCTGCAACGCGGACCCGTCTTTCCGGCAAGCGGTGAAGGGGCTCATGCCTGTAACGGTTGACGATGCGCAATCCACGCACTCCTCCCCCGGGGCATCCGGGAACACGCAGGATGGTGCGGGAAGCGCGTGGGGCGAACGGCTCCGCGCGCTGAAGAATATTCCGCCCGTGCTGCACTTCGTTTGGGAGTCGGGACCTTCGGTCGTCTTCTGGAATCTCGCCATCCGCATCGTCGTGGCGTTTTTGCCGGTGGGCATCGGCATCATCGCGGGGCGCTACATCATCAATGGCGTCAACAATATTGGCTTTCATCGGCCACTACCCTGGTACTTCTGGTATCTGGTCGCCGGCGAGGCGGTTCTGGCCATTCTTGTCGGCATCCTCTCGCGCGCGGTCGATTACTTCGATAATCTTCTCGCCGATCGCTACACCCATCATGTGAGCGTGGAAGTGATGCGCCAAGCAGCCGCGCTGGACGTGACGGTCTACGAAGATCCGGTTTTCTACGACCGGTTGGAACGCGCGCGGGTGCAGGCGACCGATCGGCTGGCCATGATCCAGCAGATGGGCCGCTTCATCCAACAGACCGTCACCGCCATTGCCTTTTCTGCGGTGCTCCTCTGGTATTCGCCGCTACTTCTGCTTCTGCTGGTCGTCGGAATCATCCCCGCTTTTCTCGGCGAGAGCCACTTCTCGTTTCTCACCTACGCCAAGAATTTCCACCAGACGCCCATGCGCCGCAAGATGGATTATTTGCGCCAGGTGGGTGGGAGCAAGGAAGCCGCCAAGGAGCTGAAGCTCTTTAACCTCAGCGATTATCTGACGCGTCGCTTCGAAAGAATCTCGCACCAGATCTATCTCGAAAATGTGACTCTCAACCGGCGACGGCTTTTTTGGGGCGGTCTGCTCTCCATCCTCGCCCAAGTCGGCTACTACTCCGCCTATGTGCTCAGCATCTTTCGCACCCTCGAAGGCCGTTACAACATCGGCGATTTTGCGCTGATCACCACTGCCATCCTGCAGGCCATGAGCAACATCCAGCAGGCGTTCTCTACGCTTTCGGGCGTGGCCGACCAGGCGCTGTTCCTCACCGATCTGCTGGCGTTTTTCGAGATGAAGCCGCGTGTGGAGTCGAAGGTCGGCGGGCTGCCCGCGCCCTCGCCGATTCGCGAGGGATTCGAGTTCCGCGATGTGTCTTTTGTGTATCCGGGCACGGAACGGCGCATATTGAGAAACTTCAACTTCACGCTGCAGCCCGGCGAGCGCATCGCGCTGATCGGCGAGAACGGACAAGGCAAGACGACGATCGTCAAGCTCATCACGCGGCTCTACGATCCCACCGAAGGCCAGATTCTGCTCGACGGAATTGATCTGCGCGAGTACGACCTCAAAAACCTGCATGCCGAGATCGGCGTCATCTTCCAGGACTTCATGCGCTACGAGATGACCGCGCGAGAAAACATCGCCGTGGGCCGCGCCGAAGTGCCGCATACGGATCGGGAAATCGAGTACGCGGCGCAGAAGAGCCTGGCATCGGAGGTAGTGGCGAAGCTGCAGGAAGGCTACGACCAGATGCTGGGGCGCCGGTTCGAGAGCGGTGTGGATTTGTCGGGCGGCGAGTGGCAGAAGCTGGCGCTGGCGCGCGCATATCTGCGCGACGCGCAGCTACTGATCCTCGACGAGCCGACCGCGTCGCTGGATGCGCGCAGCGAGCTTGAAGTCTTCGAGCGTTTTGCCGAGCTGACCGAGGGCAAGATGGCGCTGCTGATCTCGCACCGGTTCTCCACGGTGCGCATGGCCGACCGGATCGTGGTGCTCGAGGGCGGCCGGCTCGTGGAAGAAGGAAGCCACTCGCAGTTGATGGCGTTGGGCGGCCGCTACGCCGAGATGTTCGAGATGCAAGCTGCCAATTACCGGTGAGATTCGATGACCCCTGTTTCCTCCCCCGTTTGCGATCCACGTCAGAATGACCCAGGAACCATATTCGACAGGCTGCGAGACACAGCACGGTCGGCGGCCAGGTGGGATGTTGTCTTGCGTCCGAAGCCGCACAGCGCGTTTCCGGCGCGCATTGCCACGGCGCGAAGAAGGCTACGGCAGTTGGAGCACGATTTGTGCGCCACGAAGGCAGGAAATGCGCCGGAAGAAGTTGCCGCAGCAGCTTCAGCCGATGCCGCATTACAGCAGATCCGGGAGAATCCGCGACTTCTGCGCTCGGCCGTCGCCGCGGTGTCGGAAAGCGCCAGGCTGACGGCGCGGCTGCCGCGCGTCGTGCATGCCCGGCGCGGAGAAGAACCGCGCGTGGCCACGATCGGCCGGTTGTATTTCGAAGTGCTCGACGAGCCGTTTTCTCCAGGCACACTCACGGCCTTCATCCGTGGGGTGCAGGAACATGAACCGCTGAATCTGGATGAGATGTGGAATATCGCCGCATTCCTGAAGTTCGTATTGCTGGAGACGATCCTGGATGAAGCGGAATTGGTGATGAATGGGGGTCCGCACTCGGCGAGCCGAATCTCGACCTCCATTGCCAGCCTGCGCCGAATCGGCAGCACGGACTGGGCGCCGACGATCGAGCCGCTGATCGTTTTCGACTCCATCCTGCGCCAGGACCCGGCGCGCTGCTATGAAGCGATGGACTTCGAGAGTCGCGAGTTTTATCGCAAGCGCGTGGCATTCATTGCCGCGCACTCCGATTGCACGGAGTCGGACGTGGCGCAACACGCGATCGACTTGGCGCGAAGGGCGGGCGAGCATCGCGCGGAGAACGAGCGCGTGCAGCGGCGCAGGGCACATGTCGGCTACTACCTTGTGGACCGCGGGTTTTCCGAACTGCAGACTCTCGCCTCCTACCAGCCGTCGTTCAAGGAGAGAGTGCGCGCATTGGCGCGGCGCAAGGCGGATTACTTCTACATCACGGCGATCCAGCTCCTCACGGTCTTCTTTATTGCGGCGTTGCTGTTGCCCCCGTTGCCTCGATACAGCTTCCTCGATTGCCTCATCGCCGCCATCCTTCTGCTTCTGCCTGCGTCGCAGTGCGCGGTGGACCTGGTGAACAACACCATCACCATGCTCCTCGATCCGCGGCCGCTGCCGAAGCTCGACTTCAAAAATGGGATTCCCGCCGAATTCACGACCCTGGTCGCCGTGCCGGTGCTACTGATCAACGAGGACCAGGTGCGCGAGCTGGCGACGGATCTGGAGGTTCGTTACCTGGCCAATCGCGATGCGCATCTGCACTTCGCGCTGCTCACCGACCTTCCCGACTCCGTAACCCGTCCGCACGACCGGGATTCGAACCCGCTGGTCGAGCTTGCCATTCGCCTGATCGATCAGCTCAACGCCAAGTATGCCCCGCAAGGACGCGGATGTTTTCTGCTGTTGCACCGGCATCGCATCTTCAACCGCAAACAGGGCGTATGGATGGGTTGGGAGCGCAAGCGGGGCAAGCTGCTCGACTTGAACAAACTGCTCTTTCGGCAATTCGATGCCTTTCCCATCAAGGCGGGCAGAGTCGAGGTTCTGGGCGAGATTCGCTATGTGCTCACCGTGGACGCGGACACGCAACTGCCGCGCGGCACCGCAGCCCGTCTCATTGGCGCCATGGCGCATCCGCTCAACCAGGCGGTCATCGATCCCAAGCGGCGGATTGTAACGGAAGGATTCGGCATCCTGCAGCCGCGCATCGGCGTGGCGGTGCAATCGGCGTCGCGCTCGCGCCTGGCGTCGATCTATTCGGGCCAGGGCGGATTCGACATCTACACGCGCGCGGTTTCTGACGCGTATCAGGAACTTTACGGCGAGGGCATTTTCACCGGCAAGGGCATCTACGAGGTGCAGGCGTTTCATACCGTGCTCGACCGTCGTTTTCCGCGCAATGCGCTGCTCAGCCACGACCTGATCGAAGGCGCCTATGCGCGGGCCGGCCTGGTCACCGACGTGGAGCTGATCGACGATTATCCCTCGCACTACAGCGCCTACACGAGGCGCAAGCATCGGTGGGTGCGCGGCGACTGGCAGATCACGGGATGGCTCTTCGCCCGCGTGCAGGAGGAGTCGGGACGCCGCGTGCCGAATCCAATCTCGGAGATTTCGCGCTGGAAGATTCTGGACAATCTGCGCCGCTCGCTGGTCGAGCCGTTCACGTTCATTCTCTTTGTGGCGGGCTGGTTGGGACTGCCCGGGGGGCCGGCTTACTGGACCGGGGTCGCACTCTCTCTGCTGTTCTTTCCCACGCTCGTGCAACTCGTCTTCGGAGTGGCGCGCGCCATCGGCAGCGGGCGCAAAGGCGGGGTGGTCCAGGCAATTGCCGGTTCCGGCCGGGCGTTCCTGCTGACGTTGCTGAACCTGGTATTCCTGCCGCACCAGACCTTGCTGGCATTCGACGCGATCATCCGCTCGCTGGTGCGCGCGTTCATCACCGGTGAGCGCCTGCTCGAGTGGGAGACTGCTGCAGAGGCGGAATCGAATGCGCGGCAGCGCACCGCCGTGAACCGCTACCTGGCGCTGACGCCGCTGGTGGCGATCGCCATCGGCATTTTCGTGGACCTTGCGCACCCGCACGGAAAGCACATCGACTTTGCCGCGCCGATTCTTCTTCTCTGGGGATTTGCGGACGCCATCACCAGCTGGCTGAATGCGCCCCCGCGCGAGGAACAGAAGCGGTTGGCGCCGGCCGACCAGAGTTTTCTGACGGATCAGGCGCTGCGCATCTGGCGGTACTTCAACCAGTTCGGCGGGGAACGGCACAATTACCTGATCCCCGACAACATTCAAGAGGAGCAACTGAGCGAAGCGCCACGGGTGTCGCCCACCAACCTGGGTTTGCTGCTGAATGCGCGGCAGGCGGCGTGCGAGATGGGATTCCTGACCATGCCGGAGTTCGTTTCCCTGACCCTTCGCAGCTTTGAGACCATCGCGCGCCTCGAGAAACATCGCGGCCACCTCTTCAACTGGTACAGCACGCAGACGCTCGCCGTGTTGGGAACGCGGATGGTCTCCTCGGTCGATAGCGGCAATCTTGTGGCCTCGTTGTACACGTTGCACACCGGGGTGCTCGATCTCCTGGAGCGGCCGCTGCTGCCCGCCGCGCTGATTACCGGGCTGCGTGCCCACTGGAGACTCTTGCTCTTGCTCGATCGAAATGCCACTTCGAAGCTGAAGTTGTCTCTGCCCCGCTCGTCTGCAGGTGCAGCCGAGTGGATCGCCTGGTTCCCCGAGGCTGCCAAGGCTCTGGCGAAAGCGGACGAGTTGAGAATCACCGACGAAAACGCACGATGGTGGCTTGCCGAGATCGAACGCCGAGTTGTTTCAATCCGTGCGCTGCTTTGCGATTACGTTCCCTGGCTTCTGCCGGAGTTCGACGGGCCACGCGCCTTGACCGGACTCGAAATGAATTCGCCGCTCGAAGGGCTCACCATCGAAAACGCCCTGGAGTTTGCGCGCGGGCTCGACGGACGCATCGCCTCCAACTGGAGTTGGATTTCTGCGGAGCCTGCGCTGGCGGCAGCAGTGGAACGGTTGCGCGCAGCCCTGGCAAAGGCGCAGGAGAATCTGCGCTCGCTGCTCGACGGATTGCGGAGGATCGCCTGGCAGGCAGAGAGAGCAGCCGAAGAGACGGAGTTCAGCTTCCTTGTGCATCCGGGAAGCTTGATGCTTTCGATCGGCTACGATGCGGACGCCCGGAAACTACATGACGCGACCTATGACTTACTGGCTTCGGAAGCTCGCATCGCCACATTCATCGCCGTGGCGCGCGGCGACTTGCCACAGGAAAGCTGGTTCAAGCTGGCCCGCGATCACACTTCGGCTTTCGGGCAACTGCTGTTGCTCTCGTGGACGGGCACGATGTTCGAGTATCTGATGCCGGCGCTGTGGATGCGCAGCTATCCGCACACGTTGATTGCGAAGACACTGACCGCGTGCGTGGCGGTGCAGCGGGAATTTGGTGAAGC
>JASHTH010000154.1 GCA_030040655.1 Acidobacteriaceae bacterium
GGCTTTGCCGCGCCGGAATCCTGTGCCTTCGCCGCCGTTAACAAAACTGCGAGCGGCAACGCGGCCAAGATCGCAGCCAAATCGCCCCGTCGCAGGCCGGGCCTCGTTGTACGCCGCTTCATAAAAATCGCATGCATCGCTCAACAATCGCTGCGAGCGCAGCGGAAGTTCGCGCATCCGTGGCGGTTCAGTCCGGAAGGGTACGGGCTTTAGCCCGTAGATCCTTGCATGAAAAGACTCGGGGGCTTTAGCCCCTGAGAGGAACTGACCTGCTACTCACGCATCTCCGCGACCTGTCTCGCGCAACTTCTCACGGTAGCACTGCGATACTGAAGCGCACCTTAAGGCGTTGGGAGGAATAGAAAAACTTCTGGCTGCCCTACGGTTCTCGCCAGAGAGCGAAGATTTCTTCACCGCGGCCGGGACGAGGAAGCTGGGAAACACTACGACGCCGCATTGCAGCCTGAGGGCACGCGGCCGCGCCGCTTATCGCTTCTTCTTGGACTTGTACTCCACTCCGACCGAGAGGCCGAAGTTCCAGTATCCGTACGTCGCCTGGTTTCCGTAGTTGATGGCGTAGCGAGTGTAGAGCGCGTCGGGCGTAATGCGGAAGACCCATCGCGGCGAACGATTCAGGTCGATGTGCCCGCCGATCACCGCCGCCAGTCCGACCTGATCGGGGAAGAAGTCGACGACCGAAGGCGGAACTCCGCGCAGATCCTGCTGGAATTTTCCATATGCCCCGCCGATCATCGCATGGACAATGAAGGCTCCGTGCTTGTTGTGGGGCCCGAGCCACTCCGGCCCGCCGGCGAAGAACGTCTCGCTGATGAACGGCCCTTCGATGTTTTCGGAGTTTACGCCGGCGCCGCTGGTGCCGACGACGTAGCGCCCGGTGCCCTCGAACCCCCAGCGCCGCGCCAGCCAGAGACTACCGTTGAGGTCCAGGCCGCCGAGGTTCGAGCCTTCGTGCAGCGGAGGCGGACCGGCCTTGATGTGCGCGTAGGCCCCGCCCAGCGACAGATCGTAGCGATTGTCGTAGCTCACGCCGGACAGCGGATTGAGGGGAACATAGACCGGGGCAGGAATCGTCTGCTGCGCGTTGCTTTGCACGTCGGTGCTCTGCGCCCGGCCGTGTCCGCTTAACAGCGCAAAAGCGGCCACAGCCGCAAAAATTAAAGACCAACTGACTGGAAGACGCATCGGTTTCAGCTTACAGGAGCGCCCCGAGGGGCAACAACGCGGGTAGAGAAGGGTACGGGCTTCAGCCCGCACCATCGTTGCGCCAAAAACCTCGCGGGCTTTAGCCCCTGAACCCAAGTGGCCCGCACTCACAACGCACGGGCTGAGTCTTTGACGCGACGGCGGCGGTTACGTACCGCATCCATCCATCCACCGGCCCCAGATAAGGAAATGCACCGTCTTCAGCGTTTCGAGAAATGCTGTTTCATCGGCCGCGAAGGCCGATTGCGGCTCGAGCATCGGCGCCGCGTGCGCGCGCCACTCCACCGGCAGGCGGCTGAAGATGAGCCCTGCGCGCTGCAAATGGCTGGCGCTCGAAACTACTTCGGCCGAACGCCAACCATGCTCCTCCATGATCCGTGTCGAATAGCACGCGTTCTGGACCGTCGACATGGCACGATCCTCGATGACGATCGCGGAATCCGGAATCCCTTCGGCATGCGCGGTTCGCGCCATCACTTGCGCTTCGACAAACCGGTTATGCGCCGGCCCGCCGGTGAGGATGAGCCGCGGCGCCACGCCCCGCTCGTACTCGTGCACGCCTTCGGTCACGCGCGCGAGTTGGGTGGGCGAGGGGTTGCCATCGCCGTCGGCGGGGGAACCCAGCACGATGATGGCGTCGAAGCGCGTGAGGTGGGTGTTCGACGCAGGCGCCAGCGCCCGCGCGATCGCTCCCCAAAGAAAAAAGGCCGTCACGGTGCCGGCGCAGCCGAGAGCCAGCTTGATCTTCCAATCCAGCCGTTTGCGCTTGGGCCGTGCGTGCCCATGGCGGGATCGGCGCCCGGACCGCACATTGCGGCGAAGGATTTGCGGCGGCCGCGTGGGCAAAGACAGGACCTCCAGCCTCCACTCTAACGTAGGGAATAGGGACTAAGGGACTGAGGGACTGAGGGACTCAGGGGCAAGGCGCCAAGAGAGCGACGGGACTAGGGACCGAGGGAACGAGGGAACAAGGGAACAAGAGAACAAGGGAACGAGGGAACGAGGGAACAAGGAGCGGCGTTCAGCGGCTATTGGGCGCTCGTTCGCCCTCCGTCTTCTGATTTCCTAGAGCTGGTTGCACAAATCGCCTGAGACAGAAGTAAAGACTTTCCTCAGGGGCTGAAGCCCAGCCGTTTATGCGCCCTTCGCGGCACGACTGAAGTCGTGCCCTTTCAAAAATCGCATTGATGCAACCAGTTCTAGTCCCGCAGTTCCCCAGTCCCTTAGTCCCCCAGTCCCTTAGTCCCCCAGTCCTTCAGTCCCTTAGTCCCTACTCCAGCTTCGCCGCGTTCTCCCAACCGTCCCAGACAAATTCCGCGAGCTGCTTGCGGGTCCGCGGCGAGGTCTCCTGCTTCAGCATCTGTTCATTGGGCAGATTGGATGGGTCGCCCTGATATCCCAGCGCGATCGCCGAGCCGAAGATGTATTCCTCCGGCGCGCCAAAGGTCTTGCGCGCGGCGCCTTCGTCGAACCCGGCCATCTGGTGCGTGGCCAGGCCCAGCGCCGATGCCTGCAGCGCCAGCACCGTCGACGCCGCGCCCAGATCGAAGAGCGCCACGCGATTGGGGTCGCCGTTGTGCGTGAATCGCGTCTTCGCCGCGCCCAGAATCAGCACTGGAGCCTTGCCCGCCCACATCTGGTTGAACGGCACCAACGTGTCGTGGATCTTTTTGTAGGTCTCGGAGCCGCGCGTCCCCACCAGGAATCGCCACGGCTGCTCGTTAAAAGAGCTCGGCGCCCAGCGCACGGCCTCAAAAATGGTCTTCAGGTCCTTCAGGCTCACTTCGCGATCGGTGAACGCGCGCGGGCTCCAGCGGTGCAGGATCGCGGGCAACACGCCGTCGACGGCTGGCGCTCTCTTCATTTCGTGGGTTTCAGCGGCGGATGCGGGCATGCCCATTCAGCTCCCTATGCGTTGTCGCTCTGCTCCAACTCCATTTCGTTGGATACCGCAGCCCGCACTAAGGATTCCACAGTCAATCAAAAATGCCTAAGGCGAGTCTGCCCAAGTCGCACCCTGCCGAGGAAAGGTCTCGCCGGATTTGGATTCTGACGCCGAGAAGCGACGGTCCGTTTTCCA
>JASHTH010000155.1 GCA_030040655.1 Acidobacteriaceae bacterium
AAACTCCTGGTAGCTGAAGCCGGCGGCTTCGCGTAGCGGCCCAGGCGCGCGCACCCAGCGCACTGCGGAGTTCTCGTTGGCGAAACCGCTCTTGAAGGTCATGACCACGTGGCCGCCGTTCTTCACGTAATCGGAGATCCGCTCGAGCAGCGCGTCGTCGGCGATATATAGGGCGGGAACGATGAGGAGCTTATAAGCTGAAAAGTCCTGCGTTTCGGGAAAGACAAAATCGCAACTCACGTTCAGGTCGTAGAGCGAGCGGTGCATCTGCTGAACCAGCGTGCCGTAGTCGGCGAGGGAAGCAGCAAAGCTCCATCGCGGGCCGGCGGAGGTGAAGGGCATGAAGCTGATGGCGTTGGCCGAGTCGCGGCTCCAGAGAATCGCCACCTGGGAGCGAATCTGCAAGCCGACCAGGTGCGGGCCGATCTTTTCGAGCTCATGCGCCGTGCGCGAAACCTCGGCATATTCGCGGTTGGGCTCGAGATCGTGGGAGAGAATGCCCTTCCAGTACGTCTCCTGGCCGGCGGCGATCGAGGCCCAGTGCCAGTACTCGACCATGTCCGCGCCGTTCGCCAGATGCGTGTAGACATCCTCGCGCAACTGGCCGTCGTAGGGCGGGAACTGGTAGGCCGAGGTCCAGTCGGTGCTTTGGCCGTTGGTTTCGGTGATGAGGAAGTTCGAGTGCTTGAGCGAGCGGGTGAAGTCTTCCTGAATGGCCTGCGTGACGCCGTCGAAGTGATCCTGCGTGCCGTGATAGACGTTGACGGCGGGAATGTCGAGCGCTTCGGCGACCGCTTCTTCATTCACATCGTGCTTCATCATCCCGGCGTAATCGGTGGTGACAAACTGCCGCGGCGACGCGCACTCGCGCACCAGCGCGGCTTGCCAATGCAAAAAATCGGTGACGCGCATCTGGCTCCAGCGCGTCCATTCCAGCTTGTAGCTGGTCGAGATGGTTCCGTCGCGCGTGGGCAGGTCTTCCCAGGTGTGCAGGTTCTCGCCCCAATAATTCAGGAACCAGGCTTTGCTCAGCGCCTCGGGCGTGCCGAATTTCTTTTCCAGATAGTGCTGGAAGCCGATGAAGACGTCGGGATTGGCGGCGCCGTAGCTTGAAGTCTCGTTGTCGAGCTGCCAGCCGATGACGGCAGGGTTGTCTTTGTAGTGGGAGACGATGTGGCGGATGAGGCGCTCGGCGTAGAAGCGATAAGCCGGCGAATCGGTATCCATGTTCTGGCGCAGGCCGTAGACCGCGGGCTCGGCCTTGCCGCCGAATTCGCCGGGAGGAATGCGGTCGACGAGGATCTCGGGATGTTCGTGGTACATCCACGCCGGGATGGAGTACGTGGGCGTGCCGAGAATGACCTTGATTCCGGCCTTGCCCATGGCGTCGACGATGCGATCCATCCACGCGTAGTCGAAGCGGCCGTCTTCGGGTTCCCAGAGGCTCCAGGTCGACTCGCCCATGCGCACGACGTTTAGACCGGCGGCTTTCATCAGAGCCACGTCTTTCTCCAGGCGCGCCGCCTGGTCGCCGGGCATGTACTCGTTGTAGTAGGCCGCGCCGTAGAGGACGGTGGGGAAGTTGAGATCGGGGCCTTCCATCTTTTGCGATTTGGCTGGGGCCGGGGCAAGAAGGGCACCCGACAAAACAAGCAGAAGAAAGCGTGCGTTGAGCGAAGACATATCCATCCCTCGTTTCAAAGCTGAAGGCAGCTCTTGTCCGGTCAAATGGGTAGTTTAGATCAGCAGGGAAGATTGCTCGCGCCCCAGCCGCGCCAGCGAGTCCGCGACCACCCAGGCTGCGCCAACCACGGCGAGATTCACGGCGCTCTCGCTCCAGTTCCAATGGCTGGAGCGATCGGCCAGGAGCACCGGCCCGTTTGCCAGCAGGCCGAAGGACGCGAGCATGGCGGTCAGCAGGATCGCGGCGAGGCGGGCCTGCACGCCGCTCAGGATCGCAATGCCCGCCGCAACGAAGCCAACCCCGGTCGCATAGCCCCAGAACTTTTGCGTGGGCGGCAGCCATTTGGGGACCAGCGAAGCGGTGTTGTTCATATAGACAAAATGCGCTACGCCGAATACCAGCGCACAAACCCCGAATGCCAGCCGGCCCAGGCGCGTAAGGCGCGCGGCCAGCGCCGCATCGGCGGCATCGATTTTGGCGGTGTTGGCGTAGACGATCAGCCCGGCCGCGGCGATGGCGAGCTGCATGGCGATGTTCTCGTAGGTGACGAATACGGCGAAGTCGGTGAGCAGGAACCGGCCATTCATCAGGATAACGACAAAGATCGCGTAATAGACCGTGAGCGCCGCGGCGCCCCAGGCCGCGGTTCGGCGCCATTCGACGGCCGCGGCCGCGACGACCATGAATACTCCAGCAGCATAGGCCAAGGCGGTGCGGGCGGGAAAGTGCCCGGGCACCGGCTGCCCTGGGTCGAATTCTCTAAACGCCAGGCAGGCCACGCCCAGCGCCATCACGCCTAGGCCATAGACGCGCCGGCCGAGGGCCATCGTCGCCTTTTCCGCCGTCATAATGGTTCCAGCGTAGATTGCAACTGCGCGGCCAGAGCGACCACTATGCCAAATATCACCCTAGCCACGATCTTCTCGGCGAAGCGCAACGGCGTGGATTGATCGGCCTGGACGACCGCCGAGATTGGCGCGAAGGCAACTCTACTCGAAGGTCATCTGCACGATCTCGGGCGCGGTTCCCAGGCGCATCGGAGGTCCCCAGGTGCCGGCGCCACTGGAGGTGTAGACCGCCAGCGAGCCAAACCAATGCAAGCCATATGTGAATTTGCCGAAGATGCGGCGCGTCAGCCAGGTGAAGGGAAACAATTGGCCCTTGTGCGTGTGCCCGGAAAGCTGCAGACTCACTCCCGCCTGTTCCACCAGGGGCAGCCGCAGAGGCGCGTGCAGCAGCAGGATCGAGGGCTCGCCGGGCCCGGGGTGTAGATTCTCCAGAGTGTTCTTGACGCGGATGGGATAGGTGGAGTCGCCCCAGGGAATGCCGAGAATCGAGACGCCGTCAACGACGGCTTTTTCATTAGCCAGAACGCGGATGCCGGCGCGGGCAATGGCCTCGGTGTAATGCGCCGGGTTGCCGAACTCCTCGTGGTTTCCCGTAACGTAGTAGGTGCCGAGCGGCGGGTTGAGTTCGCGGAACGGGGCGGCGAGGCGATCGGGATCGGCGCCTGAGCCGTCGTAGAAGTCACCGGGGATGAAGACGATGTCCGGTTTGAGGCGCGCAATCCTGGCGGCGATGCGCCGGCCGAACCGGATGCCGTTGAGATTGCCCAGGTGCAGATCGCTGGCCAGCGCAGCCGTGCGTCCGCGCCACGACTCCGGCAGATTGGGCAGGCGAACCGTGACGTGGCGCAGGCGGATCCAGCGCGCATTCAGTAGCCCGTAGAGCGCCGCCAAAAGGGCCAGCGCAAACAGCGGCCCGGCCACGTACGGCATGGGCGGGTCAACCGGCGCAAGACGGGAAACAAATCCGAGCGGCCAGCAGAGCAGCGCGGCGAGGAACAAATAATTGGCAACGCCCAGCCATATCGCGGAGAAACCGTAGGCGACCCGTATGGTGCGGTTGGAGAAGCGAAAGCCCAGCAGCGCACTGAGGACAAAGACGAACGGGAGCACAAGGACCGCAGTGCGCAGCAGCATCGAAGATGCCGGGCCGAGCGGGAACCAGAAGTCGATCCAGGTGCGATAGATGAACCAATGCGCGGCAAGAAGAAAGGCTTGGATAATGGCGATGCCCAGGATAGGCCAGGCTTTCAAACTGCTTCACCTCTATATCCATAATGGCATGAATCGCGATCGCGTGACGGCCGGCGCGGTTTCTCCCATGAAAGAATGGATCCGATGAGGGTTCCAGGCGACAACTTGCTCGGGCTCTATCTTTCCATCCCGTTTTGCCGGTCGAAGTGTACCTACTGCAATTTCGCGTCGGGAGTGTATCCGCCAAGCGAGCATAGCCAATATGTCGAAAGGCTGATCGAGGACCTGTCCGGAGCGAGCGAGCAGGCGGAACGGATGCGCGTGGAGCTTCCGTGCACGGTAGACACGATTTACCTGGGGGGAGGAACGCCGAGCCTGCTCGAGCCCGATCTGATCGAGCGTCTCTTTCGCGCCATCCGAGGGAACTTCGACGTGCGGCCCGATGCGGAGATCACGGTGGAATGCGCGCCGGGCCAGCTTCCGGAGGATACGCTGGCGGGGATGGCCGCAGCGGGTGTCAACCGCGTGAGCCTGGGCGTGCAGTCGTTCGTCGACCGCGAAGCAGCAATGAGCGGACGATTGCACACGCGCGAGATCGTCTGGCGCGACATTCGCAGGTTGAGGGCGGCTGGAATCTCAAACCTGAATGTCGACTTGATCGCCGGCTTGGCCGGCCAGACGATGGCAAGCTGGGCGGAATCGCTCGACTGCCTGATCGGCTGCGGAGTTCCCCACGCCAGCGTCTACATGCTCGAGGTGGATGCGGATTCGCGGCTGGGGCGCGAGATTCTCGCCCGCGGCACGCGGTATCGCGCCGGCCTGGTGCCGTCGGACGAGGCCATTGCGGCGATGTATTCGATGGCCATCGAAAGGCTCAGCGCGGCTGGGATTGAGCAGTACGAGATCTCGAATTTCGCCCGTCCGGAATACCGGTCAAAGCACAATTTGCGCTATTGGAGCCGGCGGCCGTATCTGGGTGTGGGCCTCGATGCCTCGTCGATGCTGCGCGCGCTCGAACCCGCAGGGGACCACGCGCCGGCCGCTGTGCTGCGCGCAACCACGACCGACGACCTCAATGCCTATCTGGGGGGCAGATTCGAGATCGAATCCGAATGGCTCGATGCCGCACAACAGCACGAAGAGGCGTGGTTTCTGGGGCTTCGCCTCAACTCGGGAGTCGATGTGGCGGCGATCGAGCGCGAGTTTGGCGCGGAATTGGCCGGTGCGGCCAGGGAAAAGGCCAAGGAACTGGCGGAGCGCGGGCTCCTGATGGTCGAGGGTGAGATCGTCCCGCTGACAGCGCGAGGACGATTGCTTTCCAACGAAGTCTTCCAGGAGTTTTTGGACCTCAACGCAGAGAGCGTTACGCCGATAGCCTGACCAGGGCAGGTAAATCAACCTGGCTTTCACATTCCTCGGTCAATGGCCGATCTACGATCAATTGCAGACGCGCGATTGCAGCCTTCATTTCAAGTAAGCGCGCACCAGGTCGATCAGGTCTTCCGCCAGTTCCGGATCGATCTGCTCTTTGGCGTTATCGGTCACGTGAAAGCGGATATGCGTCTCCAGGATTTCGCCCATCAGCCCATTCACTCCGCCGCGAACGGCGGCCAGCAGCATCAGTTGGTCGCCGCAGTCTTCGTCGGCGACCAGGGAGCGCTCGACGGCATCCAACTGCCCGCGGAGCTTGCGCAACCGTTGCACCAACTTGATTTTTTCCCGTTCGTTGTGGGACATAGGAATTCCTTCGCTTGACAATACCCACCCCCAGTATGGTATTAACCAAATGGGGGTATCGTTGCGCCTTCCATTGTAAGCCCGCGCAACGTCTGGCGGGATACCCCGTTGAGGGTGGGCACATGCCAGGCATCGCGAAGGTCAACCCGGCTCGCCGATTGCGCGCACTGGCTCTCGTGCTCGGCCTTGCGTCCGCAAGCTCCGCGCTTGCGCAAGCCGGCGCGACGGACGGCAGGTCATCGCCCTGGCTGCCCTCCGCGCCGGTGCCCGGCTCCTGGCCCGATTTCCGCTTCCTATCTGAAGTTTCGAACTCCAGGTCGTGGCAGATTTCAGCCCCAAGGTACGATTGGGCCGCGACGCCGGGCGGCGCGGGGTTCCGCACCGGTGACGCCAGCCCGGCCGCAGTCGATCCTGCAACTACCCCAGTCGTCTCCATGGCGCCGCACGGCGAGGACAGCCGCTGGTGGATTTCTGGCCAGGCCAACTTCATCTATCAGGGACGCATCCCGTTCCACTCGCCCTATCAAGGAGCAAACAGCTTCCGCAACTCGGCCGAATACAAGACATCCATGGTCGGTACGCTCTACACCGAACTGCGGCGCAACCGCTCCATCCGCTACAACACCGACATGATCTTCGACCTGGAAGCCGCAGAAGGACGCGGATTGAGCGAGGCGCTGGGGCTGGCCGGTTACACCAACCTGGACGTTGTGCGCAATCCTTATCTCGGCAAGACGCCGTATGTTGCACGTTACGGGTTTCATCAGGTCATCGGACTCACGAATAGCACCGCCTCTCAAGAACCAGGGCCGATGGCGCTTGCGCCTGCCGTGCCGGTTCGCCGCATCGAGATTCGCATTGGCAAGTTGACGCTGCCGGACTTTTTCGACGTGAACTCGGTCGGTTCCGACAGCCATCTGCAGTTCATGAACTGGACCGTCGATAACAACGGCGCATGGGACTACGCCGCAGACACGCGCGGCTACACGATAGGCGGAATGGCCGAGTACGATGAGCGCATCTGGAGCCTTCGCTTCGGCATCTTCGCCATGCCCACGGTGGCCAACGGCATCACCATGGACTGGGCCTTCAGCCGCGCCCACGGCAACAACAGCGAGTTCGAGTTACGCCACAGCCTCATTCCTAAGCGAGCGGGCGTCACGCGGCTGCTCTTCTATGACAATCGCGCCCACATGGGCACCTATCGCGAGGCCGTCGAGGATTTCCTGAATGGCTCTGACACCGCGAAGTACGGCGTGACTGTTCCGACCATCACCCTGCATGAGCACTTCGACGCGCTCAAATACGGCATGGGATATAACAGCGAGCAGGAAATCACCGACAACCTCCGCGCCTTTGGCCGCTTTGGCTGGAACGAAGGCCAGCACGAGTCGTTCGCCTACACCGAAGTCGACCAGACGGTTCTTTTCGGCGGCGACTAC
>JASHTH010000156.1 GCA_030040655.1 Acidobacteriaceae bacterium
GATCGACGAATTCGGCCGCGACTTTCCCGGCGACCTCGCGACCGGCCTGCTCGGCGAGACCGATGCCGAGCGGGCGCGATTCGAGGAGTTCGCCAACGACGCAGCCTGCCCGGCGCTCGATCCGGAGACCGGCCTATGCGATTTGTATGAGGCGCGTCCGATGACCTGCCGCGTCTTCGGCCCGCCGGTGCAGACCGATGCTGGAGACGGCACTCGCGCGCTCGGGCACTGTGAGCTTTGTTTCGCCGGCGCCAGTCCCGAGCAGGTCGCCGCCTGCGAGATGCCGGTTCCGCATAGGCTTGAACAAAGCCTGGTCGAAGAACTGGAGCGGGAAGGCCTGCAAGGCGAAACGGTCGTCGCGTTCGCGCTATTCAACTCACCAACTCCCGGAGAATCGCGGTAGAGGCTCAATCTCCCCCAGGGGTAAAAGCCCGTGCCCTCCCAACCGGCCCACGACCGAGAATGCCATAGACTTGAACCTTGGACCCCCTTATTCCATCGCGCCCTTGCTGGGTCGAAATCTCGACCTGTGCGCTCGAAGAGAATCTTCGCTTTCTGCGTTCGCTGGCTCCGGCCGGCGTGGAGCTCATGGCAGTCGTCAAGGCCGATGCCTACGGTCACTCCCTGTCTCTCTGCGCGCCGGCACTGACGCGCGCCGGTACAACCTGGCTTGGCGTGACTAGCGTGGAGGAAGGCGTGGCCGCGCGCGCGCTTTGCCCGCACGCCCGCATCCTCGTTCTGGGCGGCCTCTTCGTCGGCCAGGGCCCGGCATGTATCCAGAACCGGCTTACGTCGGCCGTCTGGGAACCTTGGCAAATCGACGAGCTGGAAGCCGCTGCCGCCAGTGCTGGGGCCAGGCCGCATTCGGTTCCCGTCCATCTCGAGATCGACACCGGTATGAGCCGACAGGGTGTAGCGATCGGCGATTCGGCGCCCGATGCGCTACCTTCGCTTCTGAACAGATTCTGCGCCCAGTCGTCTCTGCTCCTCGACGGGGTGATGACACATCTTTTTGCCGCAGACGAGGCGGACAGCGTTTTCGCCGGCGAGCAGCTTCGTCAGCTCGATGTGGCGCTCGCACGCGTAACCGCCGCTGGCCACCGCGCGCATTGGCTCAGCGTGGGTAACTCGGCGACGTTGCTCGCCGGCGGGGCCGAATCGATCTCGGCGCTTGCGGCCCGCTACGGAATGAAGGCCCTTGTGCGTCCCGGGCTCGCGCTCTATGGAGTTGTGCCGCGCTTTGAGCCGGAAGATCCTGCGCAGGTCGCTGCCGCGCGTGCGCGCCTCAAGCCGGTCCTCGCATGGAAGACTCGGGTTACGAGCGTTCGCGGTATACCGGCGGGCACGCTGGTCGGGTACAACGGAACGTTTGTCGCAACAGAGCCCATGCGCCTGGCGCTGCTCGCCGTTGGCTACGCCGACGGGCTCGACCGGCGGCTCGGCAATCGCTTCAGCCTGCTCGTGCGCGGCCAGAAGGCGCCGATCGTCGGACGCATCAGCATGGACCAGACGGTGGTCGATGTCACGGAGATCCCCGGCGCCGAATCCGGCGACGAAACGGTGATTCTCGGCTCCCAGGGCGAATCAGTCATCACCGCACACGACCACGCCGACACTGCCGGAACCATCCCCTGGGAGGTTTTCACCCGCATCGCCTCGCGCGTGTGGCGTTTCGCCGCCGAGCCCGAAGGAACCACAAGGACTGCTCCTTCGTAAATGGATTTGGGATGCGGCGAATCCACAGTTGGCATTGGGTGCAGGAGCAGGCGGATCGCGCGTCGGCGTCGTGGAACCGGTGCGCCATGCAGTCGGCGCTCACCGGTCCGGTTTACAGCGCCGGCGAGCAGCGCAAACGGGAACGAGCCTATGACGAGGCGCTGCAGGCTGCGGAACGCGAGGCCAGGCGCGCGCCGCGCAATCGCGCGCAGCGGCTGGAAGCGCAAGACCGCATCACCAAAGCCTTTGCGCGCTTTTCCACCATCGCCCTCGGCCTCGAGGACGATGCGATTCAGCTCTTGACCGACGATTTTCTTCCCGTGGGCACCAAGCTGGCGCAATGGGCGAGGCGATTCGATCCGGCGCTGAGTATGCCGGAGATCGTCCAGGCCTGCCGCAATGCGTGGACCGCCTGCGGGTTGCAGCCGCTGCTTGGCCAAGCGATCGCGCTCACTCCTTCGATCTTGGGATACAGCCTTCTCTACCCGTATAGCGACAACTATCTTGACGGCGATGGGGTTTCAGCGCGCCAGAAGTTCGAGTTCAGCCAGCGTTTCCGAGAGCGGCTGAAAGGCGCGGCGATTGCGCCTCTTAACCATCGCGAGATGGCGATCTGGTCGCTGGTTGCGCTCATTGAAGATCAGTATCCGCGCGAAATCCATCCGCCGATCTTCGACTGCCTGCTTGCTATTCATCGCGCGCAGGAGCAGAGCGTCGCGCAGCAGAGCAGCAGCGGCGGCTGCGTGGACGCCGAGGTTCTCAGCATCAGTTGCGCCAAAGGTGGCAGCTCGGTCCTGGCGGATGCGTGCTTGGCGCGCGGATGGCTCAACGAAGAAGAGAGCGAATTTGCTTTCGATTGGGGCGTGCTGCTGCAGCTAGGGGACGATCTGCAGGATGTGCAACAGGATATTCGGAGTGGTTCGACGACTCTGTATTCGCGCGCAGCACGGCTGGGTCAGGCGCTCGACGGACTGACGACGCGACTGCTCAACTTCAGCGACGTCGTCTCCGGCCATATGGACCGGCTGCCGCATGGTTCGGCCATGCTGAAGGAACTGCTGCGTTTGAGCTGGCGCTCGTTAATCGTCATGGCAGTTGCGTATTCCAATGAGTTCTTTACCCCGGAGTTCCTTGCCGAAGCCGAGCGCCGCTCGCCATTCCGGTTCGAGTTTTTGCGCGCCCGGCGCGATCGGTTGGCTGGCCGCCAAGGCCTCTACGCGACGCTCTTCGAGGCGTTCCTCGAGCCGCATGACCGCTCCAACGAGATCCGAACCGGATCCCGTGACCGCGGCGGTTACATCCCGCAGCCGGCCATCAACCCGGCGGGCGGCTTGAGAGCTCTGTAACCTCGCCGCCGGCTCGCTCGCATACCCGATGTCGAGGATCGGTCGTGGCATCGCTTCGCCGCAGTCTCGTGGTTTCGATCTTGTTTGCCGTTTTCGGCGGACCGGGCTTCGTGCTCGTGTACATTCCCTGGTGGATGACCCGATTTCGCATCCCGCCGGGAGAGCCCGCATGGCAATGGCTGATTGCGGCGGCCATGATTCTCACAGGTCTCACACCCCTCTTTGCCTCCATGATCCGTTTTGTTTTCGTAGGTCGCGGTACGCTCGTGCCCGGCATTCCAACAGAGCATTTGGTCGTGAGCGGCCTCTACCGCTACGTCCGTAATCCGATGTATCTGGGAGTATTGCTGTCGCTCGCCGGCGAAGCGGTTCTGCTCTGGAGCCGCGACATCGTCCTGGAAGCGTTGATCGCGTGGCTGGCGACACATCTCTTCATCCTGGTTTATGAGGAGCCGACGCTGTCCCGCCGCTACCCCGGCGAATACCCAAGCTACAAGCGAAACGTGCCTCGATGGCTGCCACGGCTCAAGCCCTGGGTGAGCGCATCCTCTCATCCGGCCCGGTGATGGTGCCGCTGGAACCTTTTTCCAGTTCGGGGTGTCCAAGGTGATAGTGGGTCCGGGGGCGAAACCAGCGCCAAACCGTGTACGCTGTTTGTGGAGCTTCCTCGTCACTGTGCGCGTGCGGAGTTGGGAAAGATCGATGGGTTCGAAGCTGACCTTAATCGTGGCGGCTGCGCTGCTCGCGTGCGACACGGCCAAGGCCCAGAGCGCCCCTGTAAAGGCCGCTTCGCCATCATCGATCGAGGCGCCGCAGCCAGCGAGTCTGCTTCCGGAGGAGTTCGCCGGTTGGGCGAGAACCGAGCCGGCGAAGGCCGCCGCCGATCCGGCCCTCGCCGATCCGGCCAATGCCGCCGCGCTCAAAGAGTACGGATTCACTCGCGGCGAGACCGCGAACTACAAGCGGGACGATGAGACGCTTTCGTTGCGCGCGCAGCGCTTCAGCGACGAGAGCGGAGCCTACGGCGCGTATTCGTTCTATCGCCAATCGGGCTGGCCCAAGGAAGAGATTGGCGCCGGAGCCGCTTCCGATCACAACCGCGTCATCTTCTGGCTGGGCACCACGGTTGTTGACGCCAACTTTTCCCGTATCGGCCCCATGTCCGCGGCGGAGCTGCGCGAATTGGCCGGTCGCCTGCCTGTTGCCGAAGGCAACAAAGCCGTCGCGCCTCCCGTGCTTGCGTACTTGCCCAAGACTGCGCTCGACGGACAAACGACGCACTACGCCGTGGGCCCTGCAGGCTACGCAGGCGCAGGCGGCGTGCTGCCTCCCGCTTTGGTTGGCTTCGATGAGGGCGCCGAAACGGCAACCGCGACATACTCACTGCGCTCCGGTCCCGCCGTGATCACCATCATCGACTACCCCACGCCGCAGATGGCAACTGCCCAGGATTCGAGGATCCGCAGCTACATCAAGGCCGGCAACCAGCCGCAGAATCCGTGGCCCAAACCACTCGCAGACTCCGATCAGGCTTCGCTTGAGGTTCGGCGCAGCGGACCGCTCGTCATTCTTGTCAGCGGCGACGCCATTCCCGACGAAAGCCACAAGCTGATCGAGTCGGTCCACTATGACGCCGATCTCATCGCCATCCCTCAGCCTTCGGAGTCCGAAGTCGAGAAGACGGGAAAGCTGCTTCTCGGCATCGCGACGATCGTGGTCATCGGCGCGACCGCGGCCATCCTGCTGGGAGTGTTTTTTGGCGGCGGTCGCGCTCTCTATCGCATCGCGCGGGGTAAACCCGTCTCCTCGGTGTACGACGAGGAGTTCATCAGTCTCGATCTGGCAAGGCAATGGCTCTCGTCGCCAGGCGTCATCGAGCCGCCGCCGCCCAAGGGGTAAGTGGGCCAGAGCCTGTGGGAAACGGGCCAAATCCCGAGGAAAGCAGTTGAAAAGACGAGGTTTCCGGCAACTCTCATGGGAAACAGACATCGAAGACCCGGCCGCTTCCGTCTCCGCAAAACGTTCTGTATGTATTTGATTATAAATAGTTTATTTCTCTAGGGAATTCTCCTTGACACTCTCATCCCCCGACCCTACTATGCAGCCAGAAAGTTCTGATGGCTTTGCCTCCGTTGGAACTATTCTCCCTAAGGAAGGGGCCGCCCTGTTGCCGGGCGGCTCTTTCCGTATTTGCGGCGAGTTGTGCGTTACCCCGGATTCATCGATCATCTCGTCTTCCGCGTGCCCGATCTGCGCCGGATCGAGACGTTCTATACGTCCTTGCTCGGTCCTCCGATCGAGACCACCGCAACGAGCGTGATGTTTCGTACCGGTCCAACGCGGATCTTCTTCACGAAGGCCGGGCCGGACGCAGATTCGAACTACGACAAGGAGAACACCGGGTTGAACCATCTGGCATTCGGCCTGAGGGCGCTGGCCGAGCTCGAGGAAGTGCGTGATCGGCTCGACCGCGCGCAAATCCGGCATAGCGGAATCGGCAAGGATCGCTACGGACATCGCGACTACATCTGGATGGATGACCCGGCGGGAATGCGGGTAGAGTTCTATGTGCGCGGTCCCGAAGTGTAGCCTGGTCGCCTCGCCGGAAACTTGAGCTCAAGTGAATCGCGCTGCCGTTGCTCCGTTCTCATCAAGATCCTTCACCGGTTCGCTCCACTGGTATCCGCAGGACTCGCAGGACCAGGTGTTACTGGGGTCGACATCCTCCAGCACTGGATCGCTTGCTCCGCAGCGCGAGCATCGGGGCGACACGAACTCCGGCCATTTCAATTTCGACTCTTCGATAATCTCTTGCGGAACTGGTTGCGCGGCAACCAGCCGCGCTTCGTCGAGCTGATCGGCGGCGACAACCACTCGAGGGACGGTTGCATACCGCGGCGGCGCCTCGATCCAGCTCTCGATTCCCGCCCGTCGCAGCACTTCGTAGATCTGCCACGCCTCTTCTTGCGTTTCGCACTCACAAAGAAGAGTCTTCCAGGTGAACTCGTGACTTTGATCCTCATCTTCGCCGTCTTCTTCCTCCGGCAGATTCAGTGCTGTGTCCCACTGCGGAGGGGGAACGAGACCCTGGTCGCCTCGATCGCGGATTTCGCCACGGCTTCGAGTCTCTCCGCGCAGCCCCTCAGGCTTGCCTTCGCCCGGATCGCCAAGCCGGCGCTTTCGCATCTCATCGCGCAAAACCTGCTGTGCCATCTCGGTCAGATCGCCGAATTGGCCGGCGAGCTCCCGCAACTCCTCGTCGCCCATCTCGGCATAATGCCGCGTGAGCCTTTGCCATTCCGCCGTGTAGTCGATTTCCATTGGGTGAGAGTATAGAGCGGTTCCACAGTCGCTGTCCTCATTTTTGGGCGTGGTTCAAGGTGGCTCTTTCTTGAGGAATCGAAACTTCCGGAAAGGCGACTAACCGCTCGCACGCCGCATCATCCGGAGAATCCTGCGTTGCACGGGAATTTGATAGACTCCAGTCAAGACGCAAACTCGACGACAGTCGAACGCAGATGAAATCATCCTTTTGAAGTGAACGCTTGCGAACATTCTGGGGCTCGCCAGCCTTCCTGAGGAGCCTTCGGATGAGTCCAGCGACGAAGATTTCTCCTGTTTCAACGAAGCCCGCAGCTTCCGCCAAAATCAATCAGGAAGAGACTCCTTTCGAGGCGCTGGCCAGCATCTGCTCAGTTCTAGTGGTGGGCCTGTTCATTCTGACCTTCTTAGTTCAGAACTACGCCATTCCGTCTGGCTCGATGGAGAACACGCTGCTGATCGGCGATCACCTGGTCGTCGACCGGATCACGCTCACGCCGCCCGCTCCCTGGATGCCGCTCATAAGGTATCGCGAACCGAGGCGTGGCGATATCGTGGTGTTCCTCAAGCCCGTCAATCAGCCTGGGATCGATCAGACTGACGCCGATGGGACGCCGCAGTACACTCACCTGGTGAAGAGATTGATTGGCATACCGGGCGATCATATTCATCTACGCAACGGTATTGTGATCGTCAATGGAGTCGCACAGCCGGTGGGATTTGCGCAGCCGACGACGGATAACTTCAACGAGTTCCTCGATGATTT
>JASHTH010000157.1 GCA_030040655.1 Acidobacteriaceae bacterium
GAAGCGATAGCCCCGCTTGGGCAGCGTCTGAATGAACCTGGGATTCTTGGCGTCGTCCTCGAGGACCTTGCGCAGCTCCAGCATGTAGGTCCTGAGCACCTGGGGTTGGACATAGGTCTCAGGCCACAGCGCGTCGAGCAGTTCGTCGTGTGTTACCAGCCGGCCGGGATTTTCCACCAGGTAGCGCAGGACGGCAAACGGCTTGGGAGGCAGCGTGATCTGCTCGTCGCGGCGCCATAGGCACTCGTTCGACGTGTCCAGGCCAAAAGATTCAAACTGCTTCATCCGGCCGCACCCCTCCGGCATCGTTTCAACCGGGTGTTCAGCAAACGGAATTCCACTCGTCAATGCTCCGGCGATTCGCCGCATTTGCAACGAATCGTGGCACTTGCGAGAGAGAAGAGTTTCGCGCGCGAGGCGGGAACGTTCGATTCCGAACAGCTCTGTTCACCGGCGCACAATGGATAGACGCGCCACGAGCGCCTAAACGTGTAAAAATTTCTACGCGGAGTGACGAATTGCGGTTCCCACGGCTGACCGTCCCAACTATTGCAACATGGACCCCGAAGGGACGCGGACTCCGCGATGTCAGAATTTGCGCGACCACTCCTTGGGCCAGCGTTCCACGATCACCTTCTTGTCGGTGAAGAACTCGATCGCGTCGCGTCCCTGCGCGTGCATCACGCCGAAGAAGCTGCCTTTCCAGCCGGAGAACGGGAAATATGCCATCGGTGCAGGCACGCCGATGTTCACGCCCACGTTCCCCGTAGAAACGGCGTTGCGGAACTTGCGCGCCGACGCGCCGGAAGTCGTAAAGATCGAGCTGGCGTTGCCGTACGCCGAATGCTCGATCATGGCGATGGCGTCATCGGCCGTATCGGCGTGAACCACCGAGAGCACGGGACCAAAAATCTCAGTCTCCATCAGCGCGCTTGTGGCCGGCAGGCCGTCGAGCACGGTGGGGCCCACGAACGAGCCCCTCGTGTTTATTCCTCGTCCGTCGACGATCGCCTTTGCGCCGTGCTCCGCGCCCTTGCCGATGAGCGAGACCACGCGGTCGCGGCTGGCGTTGGTGATAACCGGCCCCATCTGCGTCGCCTCGTCGAGTCCGTTGCCCACTTTGAGCGAGCCTGCGGCGGCGCCGATCGACTCGCGAAACCAGTGCTTCGCCTCGCCGACGGTTACGGTGACGCTGACGGCGAGGCAGCGCTGGCCTGCGCAGCCAAAGGCCGAGTCGGCGATAATCTTGGTCGTTGACTCCCGGTCGGCATCGGGCAAAACGACAACGTGGTTCTTCGCGCCTCCCTGGCACTGCACGCGCTTGCCGCTGGCCGAGCCGCGCGCGTAGACGTATTTCGCGACCGGTGTCGACCCGACAAAACTGATCGCGCGCACCAGCGGATGATCGAGCAGCGCATCGACCGCGGGCTTGCCGCCGTGCACCAGATTCACCACGCCGGGCGGCAATCCGGTCTCGTGGATGATCTCGACCAGGCGCGACACGGCGAACGGCACGCGATCGCTGGGCTTGACGATGAAGGTGTTGCCCGTGGCGATGGCGTAAGGTAAAAACCACAGCGGGATCATGACCGGAAAATTGAACGGCGTGATGGCCGCGACCACGCCGAGCGGCTGGCGCACCATGAGCTCGTCGATGCCGGGCGCGATATCTTCGAGCGAGTAACCCTGCATGAGCACGGGAATGCCGCAGGCGACCTCGACGTTCTCGATGCCGCGCCGCAGCTCGCCGCGCGCCTCGCCGAGCGTCTTGCCGTTTTCGACCACGATCGAGCGCGCCAGCTCTTCGAAGTGCTCTTCGAGCAGATTCTTGAGTTTGAAGAGGAACTGAATGCGATCGCCGGCCGGCATGGCCCTCCAGGCAGGAAATGCGGCATGCGCGGCCTGCACTGCCGCGTCCACTTCGGCCGCTGAGCCGGCTAGAGACTGGCCCAGCGGTTCGCCGGTAGCCGGGTTGAAGAGCGGAATGCCATCGGGGCTGGCGCCATCATGCCAGGCGCCCCCGATGAAGTTGCGAATGGCGGTGGGGGTCAGGGTCGTCATAGGAATCTCAGAGTAACGCACCGGACGCTCGGGCGGCAGCAGAAAAGGTGACACCGCCGGCGCGCGCAAAGCCGCCGGCCACCCATACAGGCAAGTCGGCCATCACTGCGCAACGTCGCAGAACGGCAGTAAAATTTCGCCAGATTTACTCGGAAAAGGAGACTCCCATGGAAATTCGCGTGGATTTCTCCGCTCGCATACTGGCTTTGCTCTGGGCCTTGTTCTGGATGTTCTTCTTCGTGGCCGAGTCGATTGCCTGGCAGACTCCCTTTCGCATGGCGTTGCTTTGGGCAGGCTTGGGTGTGGTGTTCATCGTGGTGGCTCTGGTGCCGTTTCGCTGGGCGGCCACAGGCGCGTTTCTGCTGATCCTGGCCGGCTTGGTGGTGGGAGCGGCTTACGGCATCTGGTCGCCGCCGCAACTGAATCGCACCGGCCGGATGATTACGTTCCTCACCCTGAGTCTGCCGCCCATCGCATCGGGAGCGCTCTTGCTGCTGCATGGCCGCTCGGCGAAGCGCAGCAGCGTCTAAGACGGGTTGCATAGATCCAGTTTTGAAAGGGCACGGCTTTATAGCAAAACCAGAGATGCTGCGTACCGAAGCCAAGACACTCAAGTCGCCGCGACCCCAAGGAGCGGCGACCCTGCAAGACAGGGAATAGGCCACACCCTCTCTGGTTTTGCCGTAGCCGTGCTGTGAATGCCGCAAGAACATTGGGGCTTCAGCCTCTGAGGAGAGCCTTTTCATCGCATCGAACCATGTATGCAACCAGTCTTAAGGCCTCGTCGATGCTCAAGCAGTCCCCTTCAAGAGCTCGAAGAAACGCTGCGGGTGGAGCGCCAATTCGGCTGAATACGCCGCGGCCCGGCTCCATGCGAAGAGCAACTGATCTTTCGGCTGCAAACCGAAGAGCGGCTCCAGTTTTGCTTCGGAATCCGCCGGCCGGCCGCTGTCCCAATCCTTGTCGAGCGCTTCGGTGAGCTGGCGATCGCGCTCGGCGATCTTCCCGATCAGCGCGGTTGCCTGTTCGGGTTGCGTCGGCTTTTCGAGAATCACGGCGTCGCGCCATAGCATCGCCTCGAGGCACTCGGCGCAGAGTGAGAAGGCGCGAAAGTCTTCTGCATTCTCTCGCACCGAGGGTTCGACTTGCTTGAGCAGGCTGCGCAGGCGGGTAAAGGGATTCTCGCCCGGCTGCCCGCTGCGCAGCGCGGCGGCAAGCTCGCTGTCGCTGCTCCAGGGAACGCGCAGCGGCTCGGTCATTGGCGACGAATTCCTAGGCCGGACGCTCGGCGCGGCGGCGTAGATCAGCTCGAAAGCCTCGCCCCACATCGTGTTCCATTCCGCGCCGTGATGCCGCGAAACGAAACGGCGGAAAGCCGAAGCCCGCGCCGCGGCGCTGCTTTCCTTGAAGGCGACCGCCGCGTAGGCGAATCCATCCCAGATCGAGTTCTGAATAAAGCGGCTCGGCACCCAGTTGGTGAGAATGACTCCGAGCGAATCCGATTCGCCGGCCTGGAAGTAGGAATCGGCGAAAGCGTCGATGTTGCGCAACTGCTCGCTGCCCGCGCGCGGACCCCAGCGATAATTGATCAGCGCCGGCGCGCCGATGGCGCGCGAGCCGTTCGCCTTGACTTTCAGAAAAGCGTCGCGAATCTTCGCCGCATCGGTTACCACGTAATTCCAGTCCATCACGATAATCCTCTTGTTCAGCCGGCCGAGGATCTCCGGCTCTTTGTGGAGGACAAAATCGCCCCACACGATGAACTGCTTTTGGAGCGAGTGAGCAATCTGATCGAGCGAATTCAAATACTCGGCCCAGATCTGAGCGCGGGTCTTGCTTGTCAGCGCCTTCCGCGACAGCGCCGAT
>JASHTH010000158.1 GCA_030040655.1 Acidobacteriaceae bacterium
ACGGAACGATGCCCTCAATCGACCGAGACTGCCGCGCTTCCCTTCGAGCGCGGTCTGCTTCACGCAGTACTCAGCCGATCATCGGAGGCAAACATGCCATTCAAATATGGCACGATTCATCGCATTCTCCCCTTCCTCGTGTTTTTCTTCGCTTTGGGCTCACATGCCCAAACCGGCAATGCCGGCGCCATCCGCGGTACCGTCACCGATCCTTCTGGAGCGGTCATTCCCAATGCCACTGTCCACCTGACCAACGAGGTAAGCCAGTTTGACCGCACGGTGACCACCGATGCAACCGGACAGTTCGTCTTTACGAACGTGCCGTTCAATCCCTACGTCGTCACGGCATCGGCGACCGGCTTTGGAACGCTGGCGCGAAAGGTCGAAATCCGCTCTGTCCTCGGACTCAACCTCACTTTGATTTTGAGAATTGCCGGGGCTTCGCAAACGGTCACCGTTGAGGCAACGGGCGATTTGATCGAAACCGACCCGACATTCCATACCGACGTGGACCGTGACCTGTTTAATAAATTGCCGCTCGAGAGCGCATCTTCCACACTCAGTTCTCTGGTAACGGAGACGACGCCGGGCGTGGCGGCCGATTCGAACGGTCTCTTCCACGGACTGGGCGACCATGCTTCCAACTCCTTCTCCGTCGACGGCCAAGAGATCACCGACCAGCAGAGCAAGGTGTTTTCCAATCAGCTCCCGTCCAACGCGGTGCAGTCGCTGGAGGTCATCTCCGGAGCTCCACCGGCCGAGTTCGGCGGCAAGACCAGCCTGGTGATCGTGGCGACCACACGCTCGGGGCAAGGAATTGCCACGCCGACCGGCGACGTCTACTCTTCGTATGGATCCTTCGGGTCGTCGAACGCCGGTTTCGACCTCTCCTACGGCAAGAAGAACTGGGGTGAGTTTATCGAAGCCGACGGGCTGGATGCGGGACGGTTCCTCGATCCGCCGGAATTCAGTGTCTTCCATGACAAGGGCAACGAAGGCAACATCTTCGATCGCGTCGATTACAAGTTTGATTCGGCCGATTCGATCCACACGGATTTGAATTACAGCCGGTCCTGGTTCCAAACGCCGAACGACTATGACAATCTGGACGTCCACAACGTGATTTCAGGAGGAACAAGTGCAAACCCGGTTTTTGCCGCAGTCGGCGACACCGACCAGCGCTCCCGGATCGGCACCTTCAATATCTCTCCCACCTACACGCGCGTCCTGAGCAACGACGCGGTCCTCAACGTAGGCGCTTACCTCCGCAAGGATCAGTACTTTTACTACCCCAGCGGGAATCCGTTGGCCGATCTCGGGCCGGCTACGCTGCAGACCTCATCCATCAGCCAGGGCCGCACGCTCGCCGACGCCGGAACCGATGCCGACCTGACCTATGACAAGGGAATCAACAACGTCAAGGCTGGGATCGAATACGATTCGACCTTCCTGCGGGAGCACGACTACATCGGTATCGTCGACAACAGCTATCCCCTCAGCGCGCCATGCGCCAATGCAAGCGGAATTCCCGTTCCCGGCTATTTGAATCCCTCCTCATGCCCGAGAGGTGCCATCGTCGCCAATCCCAACTATCTTCCCGTGCTTGCGCCCTATGACCTGACGCGGGGCGGCAATCCCTACGATTTCCTAGGCCACACCGACGTAAAAGTGTTGGCGATGTATATGAGAGACGAGATCAAAACTGGTAACTGGAGCATGAACCTCGGCATGCGCGGCGACCTTTACAACGGTCTGGCGATTGCGCGCCAGCCGGAACCGCGTGTTGGCGTGGCCTACAATGTGAAGCCTTCCAACTCAGTGTTGAGCGTCTCTTACGCGCGTACGATGGAGACGCCGTTCAACGAGAACCTGGTACTTTCCAGCCTTGGTTGCGCCGACGCCGTGGTCTCGCCGCTGCTTTCGTGCACTCCGGGGGTTACGGGAATTCTCCAGCCAGGCTTCCGCAACGAATTTCACGCCAGCCTGCAGCAGGGTTTCGGAAAATATGCCATCGTCAGCGGCGAATACATCTGGAAGTACACGCACAATGCCTTCGATTTCAGCATTCTGGGCAATACGCCGATCACATTCCCTATCGACTGGCATAACTCGAAAATCCCGGGTTACGCGCTCCACGCGGAGATGCCCCAGTTGCGCGGCTTCACAGCGTATTTTGTAGCTTCCTCGGTCGCGGCCCGCTTCTTCCCGCCGCAAGTGGCCGGCGCCGGGGCAACGGTGGGACAAACAGGGCTTCCCTTCCGCATCGATCATGACGAGAGGTTCAATCAGGAATCCCACTTGCAGTACACCTACAATCGCGGCAAATACCTGCGCGGACTCTGGGGCGGGTTCAACTGGCGCTTCGACAGCGGCCTAGTGGCCGGATCGACGCCTTGCTATGGTACGACCGATCCCAACAGCCCCTGCGGAAGCAGCTCCACTACGCTCGATGGTCAGCCGGCGATTGCAATGGTTGACACCAATATTCCACCTGGCCCGGCGACCGCGGGTGTACCGCTTCCGTTGACTGCGGACGAGGAGTTTCAGGCGGGTTTCGAGTGCAACGGCGAGAGAGCCACACCCACGCATGCCCTGCCCTCGGTCTGCCCGGCCAATGAGTTCTCCTCATCGCTGATCAAGGTTCCGGACCCCAACGCCGGAGACAACGACAAAAATCCGCAGCGCATTGCGCCACGCGACCTGTTTGATGCGTCGCTCGGCAAAGACAATATCTTCCACGCGGACCGCTACAAGGTGAATCTCGATCTGACGGCCGTCAACGTGACCGACAAGTACGCGCTTTATAACTTTCTGTCGACGTTCAGCGGAACGCACTATGTAACTCCGCGGGCGCTGACTGCGAAGGTCACGCTAAATTTTTGATTCGAAGATTGCATCGATTTCCGGATCACCGAGCCGCGGGAGTTGACTTTCCCGCGGCTTTTTCATGAGAATCGTGGGCGGGTTGCGGTTGCCCATTTTTCGCGACGGTTCGGCATCGACCCGGCCACGGAGGATCGATGCGTTGCCTGCGCGTCGATTCACCCGTCGTCATAACCGTTTCCACCATGCTTCTTGCCGCCGGCTCGCTTGCGGCGCAGGCGCAAAGCGCCCCGGTGCTGGTGACGAAGTTCGCGGTCAAGCTGGATACCAAGTCGGCGAAGGTTGGCGAAGCAGTGTCGGCCAAGACGGTGAAGGCGGCAAGAGCCAAAGACGGGACCGAACTTCCCAAAGGCTCCAAGCTCACCGGCCAGGTGGTTGCGGTTCAGTCAAATAAAGATAGAAACGGTACCGCTTCGCTGGCGATCAACTTCGACTAGGTGGAATTGAAGGACGGCGCAAAGGTTCCTGTCCAAGGGCTCATTGTCGCCATCGGCCCCGCGCCGGATGTCTCGGGGGGCGGGATCGGGTTCAACTCTGTGTTGGGGCGGGATGGCGTCGGTTCCACGCAGGGCCTTGACCCAAATACCGGCGCGGAGCACTCCGGCGGCGGTAACGACATTCCCAAGGGAAGCACGCTCGAAGGCGTGGCCCTGGCACGACTCTCGACACGCAGGGGGCATCCGAGTTGCGCGGCATCAAGCGCGACATCAAACTCGACTCGATGTCATGATCAAGGTGGAATTGGAATAGAAGCTGAACACTTGCCGATGACTAAGGGGTACCCAAGCAGGCCGCGAAGAGCCTGCTTGCTGCCACTCATTCCCAAGGAAACCAATCGCGCTCTGCGGAGATAAGAAGGAGCTGCTCGGCGGCTATGAACTTCTGGCCGTGCCGCCGCGTACCATGGCACGGGATCAGACTCCGCAGCAGGACGGCTTCTCGACTACCGCAAGGGGAGCTTGTGCCGAATTGCTCGCCGCATAGTCGAATGGATAGTCACCCGTTTTGGAGAACCAATGGTTCAAAGAACGATCTACCGGCGCAATTGTGCGTCCATCGTTTCCGCCGCCCTTCTGCTCGCCCTTTGCACCTCATTTTCCAAGGCGCATGCCGCCGTTTCCTTTCAAGACACTGCCGCAGCGCAAAGCCGCGCTCCGGAGCTGCGGGCCAAGTTCGAAGGGACGCTGAATACGAAATCGGCGAAGGCCGGCGATCGCGTCGAAGCCAAAACCGTCAGCACGCTGAAGCTGGCCGACCTGGAGATTCCCAAGGGTTCGAAGATCGTGGGAACGGTGGCGTCGGTGCAGTCGAAGGATGCCGGGCACGGCACGTCGTCGCTGGCCATCAAGTTCGACCACGTCGAGCTGAAGGATGGAGCCATTCTGCGCATTCAGGGATTGATCGTGGCGATCGGAACCGTCTCCGATTCAGACGGCCTGGGAGCCAACTCGGTGCTCGCCCGCGGCGGCGCGGGATCGACACCGGGCATGGACGCAAGCATGGAGATCGGGCACCCCGTCAACCGGGACGACATTCCCCCGGGCAGCACCATGATCGGCGTGGAGCTGGGCCTTCACTTCGACTCCGCGGGAGCTTCGGAGCTGCGCGGAGTGCATCGCGATATCCGGCTCGATTCCGGCGTGATGATCAAGGTCGCGCTGTTCAGAGGAGAGGCGCCGTAAAGCAGCCGATTCATCGAAGGGTGTCACTTTGCGTTGCCGCGTTGACACCGGAGTTTTGGTCGTCAGAGAATAGTCCAATGCGGGGCTCATTGCGCCTTAGCGCGCCTCCTCTGTTGTTCCTCGCGATTGCCTTGGCATGTGCCTCTTCCCGGGCCGAGTCTGCTGGTTTCTCAAGCTCCGCAGGCGGTGGTTCCAGCAACCACCCATCGACCGAGCGATACCAGATGCTTTGGGACCAGGGGTTCGACCTTCCGCCCGGATCGCACCTGCGCTTTGTAAAGATCGGCGAGACGGCCAGCGATGTGGGGCACTTGCTCCGCTACCGGATCTTTGCCGATGCCGCGGAGGAAGGAATCCCATATGTCCTGGGCGTATGGCGAATCGGCACCGATCTCGAGGATCTGCAGATCCTAACCGAGTCGGCCTTTGTCAATCGCAAGGGCCTGGTGGTGAACAATCCGCCCAATCCCGCCCAGCAGGATGCAACGGAGCTGACGGACGGATCGGAGACGGTCGTCGACGTCAAGGCTGCCAAAGGAGAGCCGGTGCGGTTCGTCTTGCGTACGCAGGATTCGAAGACCATGATTGGCGGGACCCTGGTTCCCTTTCCGATTGAATCGACCGACGAGTCCTGCAGGCTGCGCGCGCTGCTCGCCGATCCTGAGGCGAATGCGATCCTGCTCTATGCCGACGGCTTTCCGGCCAACTCGGTTCTCAAGGTACAAAGCTCTTCACAGGGCGCTTCCCGCAGTGAAACGATCTACACGGACGCGAAAGGGCACGGCAGCGCGATCGATACGCCGCACGTCAAGGGCATGGATGCGGGAACGGTGACAGAAACGATTCGCGCCAACGGCTGTGCGGCCTCGGTGAGCCTTCCCTGGGGCGCGGGCAGCTTTCATCCGATGTGAGCCTGGCTGTCGCGCTCCTCGAAAGAGTGCAAAGCGAAGCGGGAGACGCTCTACTTTTCGCTGTCGAGCACCTGCATCTGGTGCGCGTCGTAGCGCGTGCCAGAGACGGCCTCTGCCGGGACGGCTGCTTCGATTTGCGCCGTTTCCTCGGGGCTGAGTTGAACCTCCAGCGCGCCCAGCGTTTCGGCGAGTTGTTTCCGGGTTCGCGCGCCCATCACCGGCACAATCCAGGCCCGCTTGGCGAGCACCCACGCGACCGCCAATTGCGCCGCGGTAGTTTCCTTCGCGGTTGCGATTTCGTTGAGCCGCGCCACGAGCGCCTGATTCCGGGCGAGATTATCACCGGAGAATCGCGGCAGCCAGGCGCGAAAATCGCCCGCCGATGCCGGCTGCGAATTCGACAATAGTCCCCGCGACAGCACGGCGTAGGCGGTCAAGCCGATGCCGAGTTCTTCGAGCACGGGAAAGATGTTCTCTTCCGGACCACGGCTCACGAGAGAGTACTCGATCTGCAAGTCCACGATCGGATGCACCTTTGCCGCGCGGCGGATCGTCTCCGCACCCACCTCCGAGAGGCCGATATGGCGCACGTAGCCCGCCTTCACCATGTCGGCGATGGCGCCCACGGTCTCTTCGATGGGAACGTGCGGGTCGAGCCGCGCCGGCCGGTACATGTCGATGTAGTCGGTGCCCAGCCGCTTTAGCGTATATGCCAGCGCCGTTTTCACCGCGGCCGGGCGAGCGTCGTAGCCCAGCCAGGCGCCATCGGGACCGCGCTGCGCGCCGAATTTGACGCTCAACAGCACGTCTTCGCGCTGGAAATGGAGCGCCTTGCCTATCAACATCTCGTTGTGGCCCATGCCATAAAAGTCACCGGTGTCGATGAGGTTGACACCGATGTCGATGGCGGCATGGATGGTGGCCAGGCTTTCCGGCTCCTCCGCCGGGCCGTACATTCCGCTCATTCCCATGCAACCCAGGGCGATGGGAAAAACCTCGGGCCCGGTGCGGCCCAGCTTGCGAGGCTTTGCGGCGACTTTCGCGATCATGGCGGCTCCTGTTCGGTGGGAATCGTATCCCCGTCAGGGCTTGCTCCGCAAGTTGGATGCCGCCCAAGAGAACTCAGGATCAACGCGTGGCGGGTCGCCGATGAGTCGCGATTTCCGGATTGGAGGAGTGACGATCACGTAGGCGCCTAAGATATCAGTTAGTTACGAGTCTGTTTGGCCGGCGTAACCGCACCGCCGCGATTTCCTCTTCCGTCTCCCATGCATCTCTGTCATACTTGATCGTGCCCACCAGGTACGGCCAATCCCAACAATCCAATTTCGAGGTTGCAGCGATGTCGGCAAAGTATGTCTTTGTGACAGGCGGAGTTGTGTCCAGTTTAGGAAAGGGTCTGGCGGCCGCCTCGATCGGCTGCCTGCTCGAAAGCCGCGGCCTGCGCGTCAACCTGATGAAGTTCGACCCCTACCTCAACGTCGATCCCGGCACTATGTCGCCGTTCCAGCATGGCGAAGTCTTCGTCACCGACGACGGCGCCGAGACCGACCTTGATCTGGGCCACTACGAGCGTTTTACCCACGCGCCGCTTTCGCGCGACAACAACCTCACCACCGGCCGCATCTACGAGCAGATCATCCTCAAGGAGCGACGCGGCGACTATCTGGGCAAGACCGTCCAGGTCATTCCTCACGTCACCAACGAAATCAAGAACGCCATGCGCAAGGTCTCGTCGAACGGCGCGGATGTAACGATTGTCGAGATCGGCGGCACGGTGGGCGATATCGAGTCGCTGCCGTTTCTCGAGGCAATCCGCCAGATGCGCCAGGAACTGGGCCGAGAAAACACGGTTTTCGTGCACCTGACGCTGGTGCCGTGGATCGCCGCCGCGCAGGAGTTGAAGACCAAGCCCACGCAGCATTCGGTGAAGGAACTGCTTTCGATCGGAATCCAGGCCGACATTCTGCTCTGCCGCTGCGACCGCGCCTTGAGCCGCGAGATGAAGCAGAAGATCGCCGCCTTCTGCAACGTGGAAGAGCGCGCCGTGGTGGGCGCCAAGGACGTGCCCTCGATCTACGAAGTGCCCCTCGGATTTGCGCAGGAGGGCGTCGATACCCTCATCCTCAAGTACCTGCACAAGGAAGCTCCCGAAGCCAACCTGATCAAGTGGCGCGAGTTAGTCGATCGTTGCTATCACCCCAAGGATGAAGTTTCGATCGCCGTGGTGGGAAAGTATGTTGAATACGAGGACAGTTATAAGTCGCTGAAAGAGGCTCTGACTCACGGAGCGGTTTCGCAAAGTCTCAGGCTGAATCTGACCTGGATCGAGGCCGAAGGCCTGGAATCCAAGACTCCCGACGACAGGAGTTATGAATACCAGTTAGAAGGATTCGATGGAATTCTCGTCCCCGGAGGGTTCGGAAAGCGCGGAATCGAAGGTATGCTGAATGCGATTCGCTACGCCCGCGAAAAGCAGGTGCCCTATTTTGGAATCTGCCTGGGAATGCAGACGGCGTGCGTCGAGTTTGCCCGCAATGTCTGCGGATTGAAAGACGCAAACTCGAGCGAGTTCGATCCCGCCGCGCAACACCGTGTCATTTACAAGTTGCGCGAACTGCTGGGCGTGGAAGAAATGGGCGGCACCATGCGGCTGGGCGCGTGGACCTGCATCCTGCAGCCCGATTCGCTCGCCTCCCGCGTGTATGGCGGGGTCACCGAGATCAGCGAGCGTCATCGCCATCGCTACGAATTCAACCGCGAATACGAGGCGCTGCTCATCGGAGGCGGACTGCGCATCAGTGGCACCACCCCTGACTCGACTTACGTAGAAATCACGGAGTTACCCGGACATCCTTACTTCATCGGTTGCCAGTTCCATCCCGAGTTCAAATCCAAGCCGCTCGAGCCGCACCCGCTGTTCCGGGAGTTCATTACTGCAAGTTACCGCAACCGGCTGAGACGCGACTCTCGCGAGGTCGTTCCGTCTGAAGCAGTGGCATAGAAGATGTTTACGGCGTCACGATCCTGTCCGCCAGATCCGGCGCCACCAGTTTGAAGCGCTGCGCATTCCACGTGTAGATTCGCTCGGCTTTAGCTTTTCGTGCACAGGCCGGGATGAGGCCGTCATAGATTATGCTCCCGGTCAGGCCCAGCTGAGACAAGCTGCGAGCTGTCTTGAAGAATTCCGCGGACGCCAACGAAACGAACGTCAGCTTTGACAGGAGGTTTTCGACAACCAGCTCAGCCTGTGCCGGATGCACGCGATTCGGCGGCGGCATGCCCGTCAGGTTCGAGTAGACCTCTGCGAGGCTGTGCGCGGCCGAAAACGAGTTCTCAGGGCGGCAGAGTCCGTCAATTCGCAAGCTCGAATCGAAGCGCGGGTCCCTGCGGAGTAAAGCGAACCAGCAGCACGCAACTCTCACCTGCTGAGTAGCGGTTACCCTCCTGGCAACCGAACGCCGGGTCCACGACGAAGTCCCGGGTCGACTCGATCCTGGTCAGCTTCGTCGGAGCGTTGAATTTCAGCTTAAACTGTTCCTCGTCGGCGAGTTCTCCCGAGCGCGCAGGCGTCTGCTCCGCCGCAGGATGATCGGCCGCAGGCGTCTCTTCAAAAGAGGCCCAGCCATTTGCGCCTGGCGCCACATACTGGGAGGCGAAAGGCTCCAATCCGCGTGGAGTAATTCGGTTCGCCTTTTTTGAAGTAGTCGCCCACGTACCAAAAGGTGCAGTCGTCGCTCGGATCGATGTCGAGCGTCGTGAAGTCTTCCCAGCGCATGGTGTTGGTCTGCGCGGCTTCTCCTTGCGCGAGGAGAGCTTCCTCCAATGTGAGCCGGCCTTTGGCATCGCCGGCCAGCCGCGCGGCGAAACGCTGGCCCGGATAGGACGACGCATCTCCAAACGAATAGCCAACGCCGATATCGCCCCGGCGATCCATCGCGATGCTCGGCATCCACCGGTAGGCCGTTTTAGGAGATCGGGCGCTCTTTCCTGCGATGATCGAAGTCGCCGCTCCCTGCGGTCGCGTTGACTCATCGATTGTGGCTTCGGATCCAGAATCTCCTAAAACGGTATCGCCGCCATCTGGCGCATAAGTCCCCTGCTGAAAGAGCTGCGGCGATCCGTTCGCATCGAGACGGAATTCATACCAGCGCACGCCGCCTCCGCCGGCTTTGGTGTCGATCGACTGCGACGCGACGATGGATTGGTAACGGCCGAAATTGCGATAGACTAGCCGCTGCATCAGCTTGTCGCCCTGCGAATCGAGGCGCACATCCGTGCCCGGCTGCGGCACGCATTTGCTCAGTTGCCCATTGCACAGGAAGTGGTAGGGCGCAACCTCGATTTTCTCCGGACCGGTCAGCCGTGTCTTGCTCGGGTGGTTCCAGTCGACGGCGAGTTTCCATGCGTAGATGCCGTCGTCTTCGAAGACCTCATGGAGTTGCGTGCCGCCCGCCGCCATCACAATCTCCGGCGTTCCCGCGGGGGGAAGTCTGCGTCCGTCGATATCGGCGGCGTTGAGAAAGCTGACGCCATCGATGATCTCGCACTGCTCGCCAGCTGCGAGTCCCTGCAGCATCCTGCTTCGGTCCGCGACGCAAACATGTTTCTGAATCACGGTGTCGCCGGTGCTGGAAGGTAAGTAATAGCCGTTTGTCCAGATCGCCGGACGCGGATAATCCGGAAACAAGGGGCGGTTGAATTGGTAACGGTAATAGGTCCCCATCGGATCCGGGCTCGTGCTGACGGCGTAGCACATGCCGTAGGGGGCATCCGGTTGGTCGGCGGGCTTGCGAAA